>JBDTNS010000015.1:0-17358 GCA_039933675.1 Chloroflexota bacterium | reverse complement strand
ATCGGCTGCGGGCAAACCCGTCGCTCCCCTCGCTCCAGATGTGGCTGCAGCGCTCGGACGACCTCCTCGCCAGCGCGTGGGGGAGCATGGATCGCTACCACCTCGCCTGGTTGATGGTCGGCAAGCCGAAGGGGATCGTCCGCGGGCGCCCCATGACGCCCGACGAGGAAGCCGCCTACGTCCGCCAGGTCGCGGAGCAGAAGACCGCCGCGCTGCGGATGAGCCTCGACGCAGTCGAACGCCAGGGGATGCCGTTCGTGGGCGAGACGGGTGGGACCGGGTCGGGCGGGGAGCCAGTCGGACCGGCCGCCGACCGCGACGGCGACCGCGGCCCGGACGCCGCGCCTGAGCGAGCGCCCGATCGCGCGCCCGACCGGGCAGGACTTGCGACCGGGCTCCCGACCGGACTCCCGACCGACCCGGTGCATGCAGAGCGCCTGGCCGAGGCGCGACGTCAGGCCGAGGCGCACCTCGGGCACGACGTTCGCCGTGCGCCACGCCCGGGTCGGATGCAGCGGTGAGCGGCGACCGCAACGCCCATCCGGAACTTGTCCCGGCCGTCGGCGCGACCCGTATGGTCCCCATGCCCGACCCCGTCGCGCGCGACTACATCCTGCTCGCGCTCCGGCTCGACCAGCGTATCCCGGGGCTGGTCGACGGCTACTTCGGTCCGGCCGATCTCAAGGCCACGGTCGACATGGAGCAGCTTCGCGCCCCAGACCGTCTTCGCGACGACGCTGCCGCGCTCCGGGCGCGGCTCCCGGCCGAGGTGGCCGAACCTGACCGTCGCGACTGGCTCGATGTCCAGCTGGTCGCGCTCGAGACCCAGGCGGCCACGCTCGCCGGGGAACCGCTGCCGTATCTCGAGCACGTCGCCCGCTGCTTCGCTTATCGGCCGCCGCGCTACTCGGACGAGGTCTTCCACGCCGCCGCGGCCGACATCGAGGCGCTCCTTCCCGGCGACGCGCCCCTGGCCGACCGGCTCGCCACGTGGGACGCCGGCTTCGAGGTCGCGGTCGACCGGCTTCGGTCGGTCATCGAGTGGCTCGTGGCGCACTTCCGGGCCACCGCAGCGGCCAACTTCGGGCTCCCGGACGGCGAAGACCTGCGGATCTCGCTGGTGACCGATCAGCCGTGGTCGGCCTATAACTGGTTCGATGGCGGCCGCCGCTCTCGGATCGACATCAACACGGACCTGCCCGTCCGAGTCGCCGACCTCATCAGGCTTGCCGCGCACGAGGCGTACCCGGGGCACCACCTCGAGCACGCCTGGAAGGAAGCCGACCTCGTCGACACTCGGGGACGGCTCGAAGCCTCGATCCTCCTCATCAACACGCCGGAGTGCCTCATCAGCGAGGGTCTCGCCGACCTCGGTCGCGAGTTCGCCTCACCCGTGGAGACCCGCGCCGACCTCCTGGTCGAGCTCTACGGGCGCGCCGGCCTCTCGATCGCGAGCCACCCCGCAGCGGCACGCGCCGCCGCCGAGACGACCGTGGCGATCGGCACCGCCCGGGCGAGCCTGGCGGTCAGCCGCGGCAACGCGGCGATCCTGCGCCACGCCGACGGGCGCTCGCACGATGAGGTCCTCGCCTATCTCCGCGACGTCGGTCGCTTCGCGCCCGAGGCAGCCGCGAAGCGTCTCGAGTTCATCGAGCACCCGCTCTGGCGAACCTATGTCTTCGTGTACGCCGAGGGCGAGGCGCTCCTTCGGCGCTGGGTTGACGCCGTCCCCGAACCCGACCGCGTCGCCCGCTTCGGGCGCCTCCTCCACGAGCAGCTGACGCCGGCCTCGGTCTCGGTTTCCGGTGGGTCGTAACGCGCAAAACCGTCAGATTCCCCTCAGCCGGGCGTTCGTCACTGTCGGCTCGCCTCAGATCGAGTAATGGTGTGTGAGCTGAGCGTGGATCGGTAACCGGCAGCCGCCGAAGCCGTCGAAATGCTCGTCCGACGCGACGTTTGCCGGAATGGCCCTGACCAATGCGCTCCTGAGGGGCGTTTGACGGATTTCGGCCGGGGGCGCAACCCGGATCCCGCCAGTCACCGGGCGGCAAGCCATGCGACGACGACGGCGGCCGCGAATTCGACGAGGACGAGCGGCCCGTAGACCTGGCCGAGGTAGTCGAGGAGTCCCAGCACGCCACCCTCGGTCAGGCCGTACTTCCATAGACCGATCTGTCCGAGCGCGACTGCGCCAACTGCCAGCCCGATCGCGAGCGCCGTCCGGCGTCGACTCGAGAGCTCGCCACCCGCGCCCCAGCGCAGGGCGATCGCGACCGCGAGGCCGGTGAACCCGGCCACGACAATGAGCCCGTCCGTGATCGTGAGGATTCCGCCGAACGATACGATCGTTACAGCCCCCACGATCGCCGAGACCGCGCCAACCACCACGCCACGGGCGACCGAGGCGGACGGGTCCCCGGTCGCCGCCGCGGCCGCGGCACGGGCCTCGGCGGCCCGATAGCGGTCGGACGGTGGATGTGCGAGCCGGCGCTCGCCCGGGCTCGACGGGGGCGTCGGCGCTGCCGGAGGGGTCGCGCCTGGCTGGGCGGAGTCGTCGTCGGTCACCCCGGCATCGTAGTCGCCACCGGTCGTCGCGGGCCACGACGCGTGCCCCGGCGGGCCACCGTCCACGGTAGACTCCGGTCATCGTGCGTCACCCAAGTCTCGGCCTGCCGCCTCCGAACCCGACCGCGGGCTATCCCGATGCGGCCGCGCGGATTCGCGCAACCCAGGGACGGCTTGCGGCGAAGGCCCTGCGTGTCGCGATGGATGCCGACCCGACGATCGAGACACGCTATCACGAGGCGGGTCTGCGCCACCTCCTGCGCGACGCCGAGCTGCTCGCCGATCGGGTCGCGCTGAGCGTCGCGACCGCGGAGCCGCATCTGGCCCGCGAATACGGCGAAATGACCGCGTCGGTCTACCGCCGCAAGCGGATCCCGATGGACGACCTCGTGGCCCTGTGCGAAGGGCTCCGCGCCGCGTTCCCGAGCGTCGTCGTGCCGAACGAACTCGCCGCAACCTCCGAGGCGCTCGACGCCCTGATCGAGGCGTATCGCTGGCACCGCCGGCTGGCAGGCGATGCGCGCAAGAAGAACGCCCTCCTCCAGCTGCTCTACAAGGGCGCCTGAGTCGTGACCGTCAAGTGGGTCCAGCAGGACCCCCTGGTGATGAACGGGGAGCCCTTCTGCTACGGCTCTCGACTGACCGTGCGACAGCTGCTCGAGCTTCGCTCGAACGGGTACGACCTGACCCGGATCCTCAAGGACCATCCCGAGCTGCGGGTGCTCGGGATCGCGGCGGGGTACGTCTACGCCGCCGCACACCCCGAGCGGTACGCCGAATTCATCGAACCCGATGGGTCGCTCGTCGGGCCTGGCTACAGCGAGTCGGAGGCGTCGGGACTGCCCGCCCAATACCGGATCGCCGGCGTCGTCATCAAGTTGGGCGCATCGGCCGCCTGATCTCCCGGGGACCGATCGGCCCTCGTGGGCCCCTCGTGCGGGTCGATGGTACGCTCAGCGCCCACACCCGAGGACCCGCATGACCGACAGCACGACCGAGACCCCCATCGTGGCGGACGCCCCGACAACCGTCGCCGACATTGACGCCGCGTTTGACCCCGCCCGCCGCGCGACCGAGCTCGCGATCCTCGATGCGCTGCGCGGCGTCGTCGACCCCGAGATCGGGATGAACGTCGTCGAGCTGGCGCTCATCAAGCAGATCATCCTCGGACCGGATTCGACCGAGGTCAAGATGATCCTGACAACCCCGTTCTGCCCCTACGCGGGCTCGATGATCGCCCAGGTCAAGGAGCAGACCGAGACCGTCGTCGATCATGACGTGAAAGTGACCTTGCTGGCCGAGCGCTGGGATCCGCGCGACGCCGGCCTGATGTGGTGATACCCGACTCGAGGGAGGCCGACCAGCGATGACGCAGAACCAGACACCCAACCCGTTCTCGACGAACCGGCCTGCGTCGGCCACGCCGCAGACGCCGCTCTTCGGCCTGCCACCAACGACACTTGGCGTCCAGCCCGACGCCCGGCTCGCGAGTGCCTTCCTCACCCAGGCGTTCGTCTGGATGTTCGCCGGACTCCTCGCGACAGCGGGCGTCGCCTTCGTCGTGCAGGGCAATCCTCGCCTCCTTGACTTCGCGCTTGGCAGCTATCTGCCGCTGATCATCGCCCAGCTCGCGCTGGTCTTCGTCATCAGCGGCGCGATCAACAGGATCAGCGCGAGCGTGGCGCTCCTCCTCTTCTTCGTCTACGCGGCCTCGCTCGGGATCACGATCGGGCTGATCGTCTCGCACTACACGACTGGCTCGGTCGCGACCGCGTTCCTGAGTGCGTCCGCGATGTTCGGCGCCGCGGCGATGTACGGGCACGTCACCAAGCGCTCGCTCGCGCGGATGGGCAGCCTGCTGTTCATGGGCGTGATCGGACTGCTCGTCGCGATCGTGCTCAACCTCTTCTTCAACAACGGCGTCATCAGCCTGGTCATCTCGGTCATCGGCGTCGTCCTG
This sequence comes from Chloroflexota bacterium, assembly GCA_039933675.1. GTDB lineage: Bacteria > Chloroflexota > Limnocylindria > Limnocylindrales > CSP1-4 > SPCO01. The sequence goes on along the minus strand of JBDTNS010000015.1, from coordinate 12,833 downwards.
TTCACCGCCCTGACCGCGTACGACGTGCAGCGCATCCAGTCGGGCGCGATCGCGGCCCGGACAGGCTCGATGGAGAAGGCGGCCGTCATCGGCGCCCTCCACCTCTACCTGGACTTCATCAACCTCTTCCTGTTCCTGCTGCGCCTGCTCGGCGGCCGCAACTAGCCGGTTATCCGCCGCGGACGACGATCGAGGCTGCTCGCGCGCGTTCGCAGTGCACGCGGACCACGGACACGAGCGATAAGCGGCACGGGGAGCGGCACAGCCGGTACCGCGAGCATCTCGGGGACGGGCGTGGCCCGGGGCGGAACCCGCGCGCGGCCCGGCGACAGGAGTCGGCCCGCCTCGAGGGCCGGCAGCGGTCGCGCAAAGAGGTAGCCCTGTCCGACGTCGCAGCCCATCGAGCGCAGGATCTCGAACTGCGGCTCCGTCTCGATGCCCTCGGCGACGACGCTGATGCCCAGGCCGTGGGCGAGCCCGATGACGGCCTCCACGATCGATCGGTCGGCGGCGCTGTCGAGCCCGGCGACGAACGTCCGGTCGATCTTGATCGTGTCGAGGGGCAGGTGCTTGAGGTAGGCGAGCGACGAGTAGCCCGTCCCGAAATCGTCGAGGACGAGCCGGACGCCCATGTCGCGCAGCCGGCTCAGCGTCCGGATCCCGACCTCCGATTGATCCATCACGACGCTCTCGGTGATCTCAAGCTCAAGCGTGGACGGGTCGAGCCCGGTCTCGGCGAGGATCGTGTCGACCTGTTCGACGAGGTCAGCCTGGACGAACTGACGGCTCGACAGGTTGACCGACATGGCGAGGCGAGGACCGTTCGGTCGGGCGTCCCGCCACTTCGCGGCCTGGCGGCAGGCGGTCTCTAGGACCCAGCGGCCGAGCGGCACGATGAGCCCCGTCTCCTCGGCGAGAGGGATGAACGCGAGCGGCGGGACGAGACCACGGACGGGGTGCTGCCAGCGCACGAGCGCCTCGAACCCGACGATCCGGTCGGTCGCGAGGGCGACGAGCGGCTGGTAATGGACGCGCAGCTCGCTGCGCTCCATCGCCCGGCGAAGGTCGTTCTCCATATCGATCCGGTCCATCGTCTGGTTCGACATCGACGCTTCGAAGACGGCGTAGCGCTTGGACGGATCGCTCTTCGCCCGGACCATTGCGATCTCCGCCTCGCGCAGCATCTCGCCGGGCGTGGTGTGGCCGGGATGGCCGATCGCGATCCCGAGCGACGCACTGATGAACCATTCGCGGCCGCTGACCGGGAACGGCGCGCGCAGCTCGATGCCGATCCGCTCGGCCATCCGAACCGACTCCTCGATGTCGACGACCGGGTCGAGGATGATCCCGAACTCGTCGCCACCGAACCGGGCGACAGTGTCCTCGGGGCGCAGACAGGCGACCAGGCGCTGACCGACGGCGACCAGCAGCCGGTCGCCGACCGCGTGGCCGACGCTCTCGTTGATGACCTTGAAGCGGTCCAGGTTGAGCATGATCACCGAGATCGCGCCGGCGCCGGCGCCGTCGCCCGCGGACGACGCAAGTGCGTGGCCGATCCGGTCGGTCAGCAGCTCGCGGTTCGGGAGGCCGGTCGTCGGGTCGTGCAGCGCGCCGCGCTGCGCCGCATCGAACAGCCGCGAATTGTCGAGGGCGATCGATGCCAGCTGGGCGAACCGGGCGAGGGCGTGCGTCTCGCGCGGCCCGAAGACCCGATCGGGCGTTCCTGACGCGAGACCGATCACACCGATCGTCGTGCCGCCCGATGCGAGTGGCACGCCGACCACCGATCCGAGTCCGGTCGGCATGGTCGCCGAGCGATCCGGGTAGACGTCGTAGTCGCCGACGGCGAGCGGGTTGCCGGTCCGGAAGACGTGACCGCCAAGACCCTCGTGGACGGACATGCGGTGGCCGGTCATCGCCTCGAAGATGCCGCTGCCATGGCTGACGACCAGTGATTGCCCGTCGGGCTCGGCGAGGTAGATGTAGCCGTGGGTCGTCCCGAGCAACGCCGTTGCGCGCGTGAGGATCGTTTCGAGCATGAGCGTCGAGTCGTGGCGGTCGAGGAGCGCCATCGCGGTCTCGTCGAGCGCCCGCAGGTACGGATCGGTGGTCGATTCGCGTGCCTCCGTGCTTCGGCCCTCGGGCTTTGCGAGGTAGAGCGCGCGGTCGGCCACCTCGACGAGGGCGTCCTTGGTCCGCCCGTCCTCCGGGAAGCACGCGACGCCGGCGCTGATCGTGACGTGCGGCCCACCCATCGATGCCGAGAGGTCCGCGACCCCGCGCCGGATCCTGACCGCCACCTCGTGGGCGATCTGTCGGTCGGCACCCGCCAGGACCGCGATGAACTCGTCGCCGCCGTAGCGATAGAGGCGGTCGTCGCCGCGGGTCGCGTGGGCCATGGCCACCGCAACCCCGCCGAGGAACGCATCGCCGGCCGGGTGGCCGCATGCGTCGTTGAACGCCTTGAACCCGTCGAGGTCGAGCATCACGACCGCGAACGGCGCGCCACCGGCACCGGTCGCCACGTACTCGCCGAGCTCGCGCTGGAAGGAGCCATGGTTGCGCAGCCCGGTGAGGGCATCGAGATCGGCCCGAACACGGACCGCGCCATGCGTCTCGGCGTTCTGGAGGGCAATCGACGCCTGGCCGGCGAACAGCTTGGTCAGCTCGAACTCATTGGCACTGAAGGCGGCGTCCGCGTCGCCCATCCGGCCGATGTTGAGCGTCCCGATCACGGTTCCGTTGATGAGCAGCGGGACGACCATCATCGCCTCGGGCTCGAAGGGGGTCCCGGGGATCTGGATCGAGCGCGGATCGAGGTGGGCCGCATTCGACAGGACGGCCTCGCCGTGGTCGACGACCCAGCCGCTGATCCCGGAACCGAGCGCGACCTCGTGCGCGAGGATCAGGTCGGCAAATCGATCTCGGGCGACCACCGCGCGCCGAACGCCGGCGGCGCGATCGACCTTGTACATCGTCAGCGAGTCGTACGGGATGATCGCCTTGAGCGAATCCGCGATGAGGTCGAGGACACCGGCCGGCTCGAGCGTCGAGAGGAGGCGTTCGTTGACTTCCAGCAGGCGGCGCTGTCCCTCGAGCTGGCGCTCGAGCTCGTCCTGCTGCTGCTGCACCCGCTCCATGCTCAGCCCATTGGCGAGCGCCTGTGCGGCGTAACCGGCGAAGATCGTCAACGTTGTCTCATCGTCGGCATAGAACCGATCGGCACCGTCTTTCGACAGGACGATGATCCCGTGGACCGTGCCGTCGAAGAGCATCGGCACGATCAGCATCGATTCGGGACCGCCGGTCTGGCGGACGACGAGCGTCCGCGGATCGCCCTCCGCATCGCCGAGCCGGACGCTCTCGCCGTGTGCTGCGACCCAGCCGGTGAGGCCGGTTCCGATCCGGACCCGGAGCACCTCGGGGTCGGGCTCGGTCTCGCCGAGGAACGTGCCCTGGAAGGCGATCGGTTCGCACATCCCGGTCTCGTGGTCGACTCGATAGACGCGGATCGTGTCGTGGTCGATGAGCCGGCGGGCGCCGGCCACGATCGCATGCCCGATCCCCTCGAGGTCCTGGTGCCGGTTCAGCTGGCCGGCAAGGTCGGAGATCGCGCGCAGGCGATCGGCCAGCGTCCGCGTCGATTCCGCCAGGCGGGCATTGCCGATCGCCGTGGCCATGTTGTCCGCAAAGGCGCGAGCGAGATCGGTCTCGTCGGCCGTCCAGGCGTAGACCGTCGTGTGGTACAGGACGAGGAGGCCGAGCGGGATGTCGCGAAAGACGATCGGCACGTAACAGATCGTCTGGACGCCAGCCGAGCGATAGATTGCGCGCAGGTTCGGAGTGGTCGTCCTGAGGTCGCCGCTCAGGACCTTGACCTCGCGGTCGCGCAGGGCATCGAGACCCGGGGTCCGGGCGCCACTCGGCAGTGTCGAGACGATCTCGAAGATCTCCGGGGAGAGGCCTCGCTGGACGACGAGGCGGAGCGGTGTCGGGGTGTCGTCGTACATCCACAGCCCGGCCTGATCGACACCGAACAGGGCAAAGGCCTCGTCGATGACGTCGCGGAAGAGCCCGTCCAGGTCCTGGCGGCCACTCACCTCCGCCGCGATCCGGCGCAGCGCGTCGGCACGCGTCGGAAGGCGGGCGCCAGGTCCGAGTCGCGGCTCCTCGCTGGGTCGCGGTTGTGCGACGGCCATGGGTGCGGCGAATCCTCCAGTCAGCAAGCAGCGGCCCGCCGTGGGGGACGGGTGCAATCCCCACCGTACTGGCGCGCACCCTGCCCCGCGATAGCCCATCGGTACCAACGGGCGAGGCCGAATCCGGAGACTCTAGGCGAGGTGTTCCCGGAGGTGCTCGACGGAATCGATCACGACGTCCGCGAATGGCTCGAGATCGACGCGGCCGCCGACCCCGGTCAGGACCCCAATGCTCATACCGGCACCCGCGGACCGGGCCATCTGCAGGTCCGCCGGCGCGTCGCCGACGACCGCGGTGCGCTCCGGTCGCACGCCCAGCGCCACACAGAGATGGAGGAGCATCTCGGGGGCTGGCTTGACCGCGATCCCATCGTCGGCACACACGGTGGCGTCGACCGCGTCCGCGATCCCCAGCGCGAGGAGCGTTCGCTCGGTCGGATCGCGATCGTCACTCGTGGCGACGGCGACTCGGCGACCCGTCTCGTGCAGCCAGTCGAAGAGCGCCCGCAAGTCGCCGAGCGGCCGGGCCAGGGCGACCGGGTCGGGGGCGTGCCAGGCCGCATCGAGCGCCCGTTCCACGTCGGGCAGGGTAAGCCCCGTGCCGATCAGGACAGCCCGGGTCCGGTCGAGCAGACGGGCCATCGGCGTGGCCGCGAGCCCGCCGCCCGGCAACACCGTTCCGGTGACGGGGTCATAGCCCAGCATCGCGAAGAGCGGTTCATCGATGGCGCGGCCGGTCGCCATCCGAAGGCCCTCGGCGAGCGCGATCGCCCAGCCACTCCACATGGAGCCGAATTCGATGATCGTGCCGTCCTTGTCGAAGACGACGAGCTCGATGCCGTCGAGGCGGACCGTCACACCTCGGCGCCGACCTCCGCGCTCGCAAGCGCGCCGTCGCGCGCTGCACCGAGGACGAACGACGCCTCGGGTGGGAATGAAACGCTCGCCTGCGCCCCGACGTCGGGGACGCGCAGGTGCGGCTCGTTGAACGTGTCGAGGGCGATGACCGTCGGTGGCCGGCCATCGATCCCATCGCCGAGGCGGAGCCGGATCCGGACGATCGAGCCGAGGAAGTTGATGTCCTCGACGACCCCGTTCAGGCGGTTCGAACCTGGCTCTCCCTCGCCCATGGCGACCCCCTCGGGTCGGAGCGCGAGCGTCACGAGCTTGTCGGGCGGGACATCAGTCAGGGCCTTGGCCGTCCGAACCTCCTGGCCCTCGAGTGACAGGCGGCCCGAGCCGGCGTCGATGACGGCCGCCGTGACCAGATTGAGCGTCCCGACGAACGAAGCCACAAAGGCTGTGCTCGGGAAGTTGTAGATCTCCGATGGCGTGCCGATCTGCTCTATCCGGCCCTCGCTCATGACCACGACCCGGTCGGAGAGCGAGAGGGCCTCCTCCTGGTCGTGCGTGACGTACACGGTCGTGATCCCGAGCTGGCGCTGGATCGCCCGGATCTCCGTACGCAGGACGATGCGGATCTTGGCGTCGAGCGCCGACAGCGGCTCATCGAGCAGCAGGACCTGCGGTTCGATCGCAAGGGCGCGCGCCAGCGCGACGCGCTGCTGCTGGCCGCCCGACAGCTGGAACGGGTAGCGATCGCCGCGACCCTCGAGGTGGATCAGCTCGAGAAGTTCGTTCACACGCGCCGCGATGGCCGCCTTTGGCCGTTTGCGGATCTTCAGACCGAACCCGATATTGCCGGCGACGGTCATGTTCGGGAAGAGCGCGTAGCTCTGGAAGACCATCCCGACGTTGCGTCGGTTCGGAGCCTGATGGGTGATATCGATCCCGTCGACCGTGATGGTTCCGGCGGTTGGCCCCTCGAATCCCGCGATCATCCGGAGCGTCGTCGTCTTGCCACAGCCCGATGGCCCCAGGAACGAGACGAACTCACCGCGCTCCGCGACGAGATCAAAGTTCTCGACTGCGACCGTCTCGCCGAACCGCTTCTGGATCCCACTCAGCACAAGGAAGGTCATCGCGTCCCCATCGTCATCTCGCACCACCGATCTGGATCTTCGCACGACCGCCACGTCCGAGGAGCGAAATGAAGCCCATCGCGATCCACGTCAGGCCGAATGCCACGAGCGCGACCGCCGCCTGCTGGTAGGGATCGACCTCGTCGCCGAGGATGGCCAGATACGGGGCGAAGGCCGGCCGGGCGAGCATGTTCGCGATGGTGAATTCACCGACGACGATCGCCAGCGTCAGGAACGCCCCGCTCAGGATGGCCACCCTGATGTTGGGCAGGATGATCTGCCACAGGATCCGGACCCAGCCGGCGCCCAGGCTCTGCGAGGCCTCGGTCAGGCTGCGGATGTCGATCGAGCGCATGCCGGTATCGATCGCCCGGTACATGTACGGGAACGACAGGATGACGTAGGCGGCCACGAGCAAGGCCGAGCTCCCGAGGTCGGTCGACGTCAGCGAGATCGGCGGTCCGCTGTAGGTGCTGATCAACCCGAACACGAGGACGATCGGTGGGACGACGAACGGCAATAGCGTCACGAACTCGACGAACGGCCGGGCTCGCGGCATCCGAAGCCGGACCCAGAACGCCGTGGGGACGAGGATCAGGACGCTGATCACGATCGTCAGGATGCCGACGACGAAGGAGTACGCGAGCGTCGTGTAGAAGCGCTCGTTCGACAGGAATCCCGTATAGCCGGCGGTCGGTGGTTTGGCCCGGATCGAGAACACGAATGTTCCAAAGAGCGGCAGGAAGAAGTAGACCGCGGCCAGGATGAAGATCAGCCACCAGAACGCCCGGAATCGCCGGCTCATCGCATCCACCGTTCGGAACGACGCTGCAGGAACGTGTAGGCGACAAGGGTGATGCCCATGATCACGACCATGCCCATCGCCAGTGCATAGCCGAGACCGACGTTGTGCAGGACGTCGCCCTGGAGTTGGTCGCCGATCAGTATCGTGACGATCGGGATCAGGCCTCCGGTCAGCTGGTAGGCCGTCGCCTGCGCCCCGAACGCGTTGCCGAACATTAGGATCGTGGCGCCCATGAGGGGCGGGGTCAGGATCGGCAGGCCGATGTAGCGCCAGTACTGATAGCTGCTGGCGCCCATGTTCTCCGAAGCCTCACGCCATTCCTTGCGCAGGCCGTCGATCGCCGGAGCGATGATCAGGACCATGAGCGGCAGCTGGAAGTAGAAGTACACGATCTCGAGCCCGAGCTTCGAATACAGCGTGAACGAGCCGTTGTACGGGTCGAAGCCCAGGCCCCTGAACACCATGGTCAACAGGCCGGCCCGGCCGATCGTGAAGATGAACGCCAGCGCGAGCGGGATGCCGGCGAAGTTCGATGCCACGCCCGAGAAGGTCATGACGCCCGACCGCAGCCGCCGCGGCAGGCCGCCGGAGATCACGGCGTAAGCGAGGAGGAACCCGAAGCCCGCGCCGGCGAGCGCGGTGACCAGGCTGACCTCGATGCTGGTCTTGTATGCCTCCAGGGTCGCTGGCTGCGACAGATCCAGGTAATTCTGGATGGTGAGGCTCCCCCGGGCGTCCTGAAAGCTGCCGACCGTCAGGTACAGCATCGGGATCAGCAGGAACAGGGCGGCGAACAGGAAGAATGGCGCGACCCCGAGCCAGGTCGTCCCGACGCGGAAGCGCCCTGGCCTCGCCGAGGGCGAGGCCAGGGTCTCTGAACTGGCGAGGATGGTGTCTGTCACCAGCCCTCGATTGTCAGGTTGCTCGATCTACTTGTCTGGGACGGTGACGCCGACGACCGTCGGCCACCCCTTGGTGATCACGCCGGTCGCCTTGGTGATCTGGTCGAGGGTTGGCAGGACGACCCCCTTGGTATCGGGAAGTTTGGCCTGGGCTGCAGTGTCAACGGTTCCCTTGGCGACCATGTCCTCGTAGCGGATCGGGTTGCAGTAGCCCTTGAGCCAGATGTTCTGTCCGGCGTCCGAGTAGAGGTATTCCATCCAAAGGCGGGCAGCATTCGGATGCGGCGCGTACTTGCTGACGGCCTGGATGTACATGCCGCCGAACCGCCCGCTCGTCGGCACCGCCACCTCCACGGCCGGATTACCGGCGAGGCTGTCCTTGTCGGCGAGGCCGTTATACGTCCACGTGATCTTGATCGGTGTCTCGCCGGAGGCAAGGGTCGACTTGCTGGCGATCACCGGGACGAAGTTCCCGGCATCCTGCAGCTTCTTGAAGAAGTCCAGCCCGGGTGCGGCGTTATCGAGCGACCCGCCGCCCGGGAAGCCGGAGGCCCACACGGCCGAAATCGCCTGGTTCGACTTGGTCGGGTTGCCCGACAGGGCGACCTGGCCCTTGTACTCGGGCTTGAGGAGATCGGCCCAGTCCTTCGGGACGTTCTTCACCTTGCTCGTGTCCGTCTCGAAGGCCATCACGCCGTAATAGTCGCCATACCAATATCCGTCCGCATCCTTGGCCGACGCCGGGATCGTGTCCCACGTGGCGACCTTGTACGGGGTGATGAGCGGTTCCGCCGGGCCCGGTGTCTGGGCTGACGCCGCGGCGGTCGGCTCTTGGCCCTTGGCCTGCGGGGCGAAGCCGAGGCCAACATCGATGACATCGGGCGCCTGCGGGCCTGTGTTGCCCTTGTTCGCCTTGATGGCATCGAGCTCCTGGCCCGAGCTACCGGCCGGGTTGAGCTCGTTGATCTTGATGCCGTACTTCGTTGTGAACGACGTCAGCATCTCGCCGTAGTTGCACCAGTCATGGGGCAGCGCGATGGTGGTGAGGTTGCCTTCTGCCTTGGCGGCCGCCTCCAGCGCGGCCATGTCGCCCGCGCTGGTTCGGAGCGAAGCGCCCGCTCCGGTCCCGGAACAGGCCGCGAACACGAACGCGGCAGCGAACACGAGACCCGCGACCCGGGTCAACTTGCGATGGGTAGACAACATCCGTCCTCCATAAGGGCCTTGGTAAACGATTCGAAGGCGTTCGCCGGGACCTCCTCATCCCGTTGACGATCCCGGTCTGTCGCCCCGCCAGTCTGGCGGACGACGAGACCTGGGGTGCGACGGCTCCGCGAGCATTGGACAACCCGCTGTAGCGGGCGTCAAGAGGATGATGCGAATTCATCAACGTCGGATCGTCGAGGCGTCAACGCCGTCGCCGGTTCGGCGCCCTCGCGGTCCGTCGGCGTCGTTACGGCATCCAGGCCGCCCACTTGGTCGGGTTCGCGTCGAGCCACTTCTGGGCCGCTTGATCGTCGGTCATGTTGTCGTTGGCGATATACGCGGCGACCGTGTTCTGGTCTTCGTTGGTCCACTTGAAGTTCTTGATCAGGTCAAACGCCGGACTGCCGTTCGTGGCCAGCTTGGACGAGACGACCTTGTAGAGCGCGTCATAGGGCGGGTAGTCGCACGTGATCTTGTGCGGATCCGTGTCGCACCCGGGCGTCGCCGGCGGCAGCGGGATATGGACGAGGTCGACCTTCGTGCTGAACCAGTTGGGCGTGTAGTAGTAGGCCAGGATCGGCTTATTCTGGTCGATCGCCGCCTTGATGGCCTTGTTCGAGGCCGCTTCGCTGCCCGAGAAGACCACCTTGTAGTTGAGCCCGAGCCCCGCGATGATCCCGGCGTCCTCGGTCACGAAGGTCGGGTCGCCGTCGAGCAGCTGACCCTTGTCGCCCGACTCGGACGTCTTGAACTGGTCGGCATACGTGTTGAGTATGGCCGGGTTCTTGTCGGCGGTCAGGATGTCCGGGTGTGCGTCCGCGAAGCTCTTGGGCACGAACCAGCCGATGACGCCCTGGGCGCCGTTGGGGCCGACGTCGACCGCCGTCTTGTCCATGGTCACGTACTTGGCGTACAGGTCCTTGTGACCCCACACCTCGAGGATCGCGTCGACCTGGCCGGTCGGGAAGCCCTGCCAGGAGATGGTCTCGTCGATGGTCTTCTTGACCACCGTGCAGCCGAGCTTGTTCTGGAGGAGATAGGCCACGACCGCGGCATCGGCCTGGTAGCCGACCCACGCATTCTCGGCGATGTTGACCGTGCCGCACGGACCGAGACTCTTCGCAGCCGTGCTCGCGGCAGCGCTGGCCGGCGCCGCCCCGGAGGCGCTGGCGCCCGCCGCCGAAGATGCGCTGGCCACGGCGGCCGTGCTGGCAGCCGGCGAGCCGCTCGCGCCGCCCGAGCTGCACGCGCTGAATACGATCGCGGTCGCGGCCAGCCCCACCGCTAACCGCCCGCTGATATTGCCTCGCAGGCTCATCTTCGCTCCTCTCCAGACATGGTCCGTCGCGCAGGGCGAGCGGAATGGGTTCGGGTCCGATGGATGTTCATGGCGCGCCGACCGCGCGCGCGGAGAAGAATGCACGAGCGGTGCGCGCGGCGCTCGCAGCTGCCGTACGAGCGCCGGCGCCCTGGGTGATCCGATCCAGCAGGACGCCGAGCAGGACGATCGACACGGCCGCGGCCATCCCCTTCCCGAAGTCCGTGAACTGGGAGAAGCCGGCCACCACGTCGTAGCCCAATGCGCCAGCACCGACCAGGCCGGCGACGACGACCATCGCCAGGACCAGCACCACGCCTTGGTTGGTGGCCAGCAGCAGCGACCGTCGGGCCATCGGGAGCTGGACCTTGAAGATGACCTGGAGGCGACTGGATCCGGCGGCGGTCGCGGCCTCGATGACGGTGGGCGACACGCCGCGGACGCCGTCCTCGACAAGCCGGACCACTGCGGGCACGGCATAGATCACCGCGGCCAGGATGCCGGTGAAGCGGGTAGCCCCGAACAGCGCGACGGCGGGAAGCAGGTAGACGAAGGCGGGCATCGTCTGGGCCGCGTCGTTGATCGGCCGGACGATCCGCGCGAACAGGTCGCTCCGGGCGGCCGTCACCCCCAGCGCCAGCCCGATGACCATCGTCAACGCCAGGGAGATGATGACCAGCGCCAGGGTCTCCATCGAGTGCTCCCAGAGCTGGAGGGCGACCACCAGGAGCAGCGCGATGGCCGACGCGATGGCCGCCCGTCGGCCGCTCACGATCCAGGCGATGGCGGCAGCCACCGCGATGACGAGCGGCCATGGCGAGTTCGTAAGCAGCGTCTGGAGTGGGTCGAGGATCCACTGCGAGAACAGGTCCTTGATGGCGACCGTGACGACATACAGGTTCGCCTCGATCCAATCGCCGATGGCGTTGATCGGGCTGGCGACGTCGACCTTGATGTCGGCCGGGAACGTCTGCGGGATCGGCAGCAGCGCGGCACCGATGACCACGACCGCCGTGACGAGGACCGTGCCCGCGACCAGGATCCGGCGCCGGGCCAGCGCGGCGGCGTCCATCCCGCCATGGCGCCGGTCGGGCTCCCGGCTGGCGCTCGCGGTGAGCCGGTCGAGGACCATCGCCAGCAGCACGATCGCCAGGCCGGCGTCGAAGGTCTGCCCGAGGTTCAGCTTGGCCAGGGCGTGGATGATCGACTCGCCGAGGCCCGGTGCGTTGATGAGGGCCGTGATCACGACCATCGAGAGGGCCATCATGATCGTCTGGTTCACGGCCAGGCCGATCGTGCTGCGAGCCATCGGCAGCTGCACCTTGCGCAGGACCTGGAGGCTCGTCGAACCGAGCGAATCTGCCGCCTCCACCGCTTCCGCCGAGACGCCCCGGATCCCCAGGGCCGTGATGCGGATCGCGGGAGGGAGGGCGTAGATGAGCGTCGCGATCGTCGCGGCCGGCGGTCCGATGAGGAAGATCAGCGTGAGCGGCGAAAGGTACGCGAAGGTCGGCATGATCTGCATGACGTCGAGGATCGGGGTCACCAGTCGCAGGAAGCGGTCGCTGCGACCTGCCAGGATCCCGAGCGGGAGCCCGATCGCCAGCGACAGGACGACCGCGACGAGGATGAGGATCAGGGTCTGGATGGCCTGGTCCCACAGGCTGAGCAGCCCGAAGGCGACGAAACAGGCGACGACAAGCGCGGCGGTGCGCCAGCCGACGAACAGGACGCCGATGGCCCCGAAGATCGTCGTGAGGCCGAGCCAGCTGACCATCGCGAACGCGGCTGTCAGGGCGTCGATGAGGAGCCCGATGCCGTCGCGGATGGGATCGAGCACATAGACGAAGAGCGGCAGCGTCGTCCGATTCGCATCCACCCAGTCGCGGACGCCGTTGAGCGCCTGGAACAGCGGCGCGTCGTCGCTGTGGACCAGCGTGAGTCGGCCATGGAAGAAGGCGAACAAGACGACCCACAGACCGATCAGGAGCGCGAACCGGCGCGTCCGTGACAGCCGGATGTCGAGACGGCGGCCGAACGGGATCGAGGCCGTCGTCACGTCACGCCCGCTCCTCGGCGCCGGCGATGACCGCCAGAATCGCGCCCCGGTCGACGACGCCGACGAGCCGGCCATCGTCCATCACGCGGATCGGCGTCGTGGTCGAGGCCGCGGCGTGGACCGTCGAGCGGATCACGGTGTCGGCCGGGAAGGACGGGCCATCCAGCGCATCGTCCGGTGTCGGGTCGCGCATGACCCAGCGCAGGCTCAGGACATGTGCCTTGGGGACGTCGCGGACGAAGTCGGCCACGTAGGCGTCGGCCGGGGCGCCGACGAGCTCCTCGGGCCGTCCCGACTGGACGACGTGGCCGTCACGCATGATCACGATGTGGTCGCCGAGCTTGAGCGCCTCGGCCAGGTCG
>JBDTNS010000014.1:0-17493 GCA_039933675.1 Chloroflexota bacterium | reverse complement strand
GGGCGCTGCCGGCTGTTTCATCGTCGATCGCGGCACGCACGGCGGATCGCGCCGCGCTGACGGCGTCCGCGGTCTGACCCTGGATGAACGCCAGATGACTCACCCGGACGCGCGCGGCCGCCGAATCGCCGAGCGCGGTGAGCTTCCGATAGGCGGTGTTTGCGGCGGGCAGGTCGCCCAATTCCAGTGATGCGTCACCAAGGGTCGCGAGCGCGGTCGGGTCGTTGGGCGTAGCGGCCAGGATCGCAATCGCGTTGTCGCGTGCCGCCGTGAATTGGTGGAGAGCGACCTGGATCACGCCTCGGTAATCGAGAGCGAGCGGGTAGTCCGGGTAGGCCTTGAGCGAGCCCTCGACCGCGACAGCGCCGGCGAGATAGGCGCTGATATCCCCGGTCGCCCGTGCGAGTTCGATTTCCGAAGCCGCCATCCGAGTCGCGCTGATGAAGTCACGTGGGCTCTTGCTGAACCGGTCACCCCAGAACGTGACGTCTGCGCGAATCCGTTCGAGGTCCGCCGTCGTGACCACGGCTCCGGCCGGGGCGAGTGGGTCGAACCCCCCGGCCCCGTCCGACCCCACCCGATCGGCCGTCGCGATCGTCGGTCGGGCCTGGGTCAGCGGCGACGCGCTCCGGGGGAGGACCTGGCTGACGCCGGCCACGATGAGGCTCAGGAGAAGAACGGCGAGCGGGACCCGGGGGAGTCCGGCCACGCGTCGCGGCAGAGTGGTCATGTCGTGTCGGCGTCCCTGCGATGTTGTGGTTGGTCGGGGATGGGTGTGACCCGGACCGGCCGGTGGCCGGTCCGGGTCACGGATCTCAGTGCGGTCCTGCGATGAAGGGGAACGTGGTCCGGAATAGGCGATCGTTGGCGTTGACACCATCGCTGGTGACATTGCCATGGGTCAGCAATCCGAACTCGGCGTCGATGACGTCGTCCCCGAGCTTTCGCCCATTGAGGAAGCCGTGGCCGTCGCCGAGCTTTATCGTCAGGGTGTCGGGGGTGAGGACTTTCGCGAGACCTGCGATCTCGATGGCCGAATAGTTGGACAGGGAGTTGACCTCGAGAACATGGTCGATCGCCGTGAACGTGGCGATGACATTGTCCCGATCAAACGCGCGGTCGTCGGAGGGTCGCAGGCGGTTGGCCGCTTCCTTCTCAGCCGACGTGTTGTTGAACACGGTGTTGATCGCCGGACGGCCCATCCGCTCCACCTGGGAGTAGATGCCGTTATTGCGGCGGAGCACGGTGCTCCACACGCCGACGTTCCTGCCGGTCCCGCCGAGGCGCGCGTTCGGCACCTCGATGGCGATCGAGCTGACGTTGGTGCCGGCGAAGGTGTCCGTTCCGGTGAAGCCACCGAGCAGGACACCCAGGTCCGTCGAGCCGGCAAGCAGCTGGTGCTTGAACTCGACGAAGCCCGGCAGGTCGAAGAAGAATGGATCGTCGCGGACACCGGCGAAGACACGGCCGCCACCACGTACGTGGCTGATCTGGACCGCCTTCTTGTAGCCGGTCGTATGACCCGTGGCCACGACCCCCCCGATCCAGGCGTTGCTGCGAGCCGCGGACCCGGTCGAGCACCTGATCGTGAAGTCCTGGACGACAGTGCCGTCGGCAAGGGTATGGGTATTGGAGAACTTGACCCGATACGCGATGTCGGCGAAGGCATCGTGATTGGTGTCGATGTTGAACTGATAGAGCGCCGTCGTGCTGAACCGAGCGGTCTTGCTGTCGGCCGGGCTCGTGAGTGGGTTGACATTGAGGATCAGGGTCGTGCCGCCGGACGACTTGAACGCATACAGATCGGTGATGTCGAGCTGATGGTTCAGTTTGGTCGTCGGGGCATCGAGGTGGTCGGCAGCGCTCACCAGGAGCGAGCCCGCACCAAGGGTGGCAACGAGTCCGGCGAGGGCCAGCAGGCCAACGGAGGAAACGCCGCGTCGGTTCGGAATCATCGGGTCTCGAGGACCTCCTCTATCTCGTCAGGGCAAAACAATCAAGAAGGCGCGCATTCGTGGTGTGGTCAGACCTCCCTCCTGCAACCGAGATCCACTGACCGACTCAACGGCCTGTCACGTTATTCGCGCGCGGAGCCAGGCCGGATCAATGCGCACCAAGTCGGCCGGGAGCGTCGGCTACACTCCCTTCGTGAGACGTCCCGTGGCCCTTGACCGCGGCTGGTTCATCACGATCGAGGGGCCGGAGGGGGCCGGCAAGACGACGCAGGCGCAGGCCCTCGCGTCGCATCTCGTCGAGACGGGCCTGGATGTCCACGTGACGCGCGAGCCCGGCGGGACGTGGCTCGGCGAGCGGCTGCGCGAGGTCCTCCTCGCGCGGACCGATTCAGCGGCGCCCACCGACCCGCTTACCGACGCGCTCCTCTTCAACGCTGCGCGCCGCCAGCTCGTGACCGAGGTCATCCGCCCGGCGCTGGACGAGGGCCGGACGATCGTGTGCGCCCGGTTTGCCGATTCCACCCTGGCCTACCAGGGGTTCGGCGCGGGGGTCCCGCTCGACCGGCTCCTCCTCCTCGAAGGCACCGCGACCGACGGTCTGCGCCCCGACCTGACGATCCTCCTCGACCTTCCGGTCGAGGAGGGCCTGGCGCGCAAGTCGCCCGACGACCTCACCCGCTTCGAGGCCGAGTTCGATCTCGAGTTCCATCGCCGCGTCAGAGCCGGATTCCTCGCACTGGCGGCGGCCGAGCCCGACCGGTTCGCGATCATCGATGCGAGCCAGCCGGCCGCCGAGGTCGCCGCGACCGTCGCAGCAGCCGCCGAGGCCTTGCTCACCACCAGTGAACCGAAACCCGTCGCTGCGCGCACCCTCGGATGACAGACGCGGACCGGCCGCTTCGGCTACGCACGCCGTCCATTGCGGACGATGAGGACCGGGCGGTGCTCGCGCGCCTGGCCGAAGGGGAGCTCGATGCTCTCGAGGACCTGTACGACCGATACAAGACGATGGCCTACTCGATCGCCTACCGGATCACGAATGATGCGACGCTCGCCGAGGACGTCGTCCAGGATGCATTCCTGGGCGCGTGGCGAAATGCCGCCCGCTACATCGAGGGTCGCGGCAGCGTCAAGACGTGGCTGCTCTCGATCGTCCACCACCGGGCGATCGATGCCATCCGCCGCCGCCGCCCCACCATCGAGCTGCCCGAAGTCGACCTTCCACCACCCGCCGCGCTGACTGCGCCCGATGTCTGGGCCGAGGTCGCGGCCGGTCTCGACGCCGAGACCGTCCAGCGCGCCCTCGTCGGGCTCTCCGGCGTGCAGCGTGAGGCGATCGAGCTGGCGTACTTCGGTGGCCTGACCCAGCAGGAGATCGCGGATCGGACCGCGGCACCACTCGGGACCGTGAAGAGCCGGATGCGCCTGGGGCTGCTCGCCATGCGCCGCAGCCTCGAAGCGGGGTCGACATGAGCGGCCGCGACGTCCTCGGCGGCCTGACCTGCGACGAGGTCCGCGAGGCGGCGGGCTCGTTTGTGCTCGGGGCCCCCGGTGCGACCGAGGATGCCGCTGTGCGCGCCCATCTGGCCGACTGCTCCGAGCCGCACCCGGAGATCGCCGAGCTCGGTGGCGTACTGCCCGCGTTGGCCGAAAGCGTGCCGATCGTGGAGCCACCAGCCGCGCTGAAGGGGCGGATCATGGCGGCCGCGGCAGCCGAGTTGGCGGCTCGCGCCGAGGTCGTTCCGGCGGCCGCTCCGACCCCGTTCCCGTCGCCGCAGGAACGCCACGCTCGCCGGTCGCGCGCGTCGGCCGGCAGTTGGATCCTGCGCATCGCGGCGGTCCTCGCGATCGTCGCGCTCGGTGGCTGGAACCTTCTGCTCCAGGGACAGCTCAGCGCCGCGCAGGTTCACCAACGGGATATCGCCGCGGTCCTCGACGTGGCCGCCAAGCCCGGCTCGCTCACCGCAGTCCTGCGCAGCGATGGTGGCAGCGGATCGGGCCTGGCCGCGATCGACGGGAGCGGAGCGATCACGATCGCGATGCAGGACCTCGTGCCCACGACCGGGGCGAGCGTCTACGAGGCGTGGCTCATCGGGAGCGACGGCGTCCCTGCTCCGCTCGGCAGCTTCAAGGTCGGGAGCAGCGGCACGGCCTACTTCGCAGCCAAGGACCTCCCGCCGCCGCCCGGCGCGGTCCTCGCGCTGACGCTCGAACCCGGCCCCAATGCGAAGACGCCGACGCTCCCCATCATCTCGAAAGGCGCGGCTACCGCCGCCAGCTGAAGCCGCTTAGCCCTCTGAGGCGGCCCCCGAGGCGACGGTGCCATGGCCGTCGGCCTGCGCAGTACCGAGGCGCTCGGTGGCGGCCGCGATGAGGGCCGCCGAATCCGTGCCGTCGACCGGGAAGTGGGCCACTCCGGCCGAGACCGTGATCGTCCGGCCGGCGACCGCGGAGAGTGCCGCGATTCCGTCGAGAATCCGTTGCGCGACCATCGTCCCGGCCGATCCCGGCGCGATCAGGACGAATTCGTCGCCACCGATCCGCCCCACCGTGTCGACCAGCCGGACCGACTCGGCCAGGACCGAGGCGACATGTCGCAGCACGTCGTCGCCGGCCTCGTGGCCGCCCTCCTGGTTCGTCGCCTTGAAATCGTCGACGTCGAAGATCGCGAATGAGACGTCGCTGCCCTGTCGACCGGCACGGGCCAGCTCAAGCTCGAGGATCCGCCCGACGGTCCGCTCATTGGCGAGTCCCGTCAGCGGATCCGTGTGCGCCATCCGCTCGAACCACTCGGAGCGCTCCGCGGCGGTCGACGCCAGCCGCACCCGATCGACGGCGACAGCGGCGAGCGACGCCAGTGCCGCAAGGGTGTCGCGTTCGACGGCGTCCAGCGCACGTGGCGCCGGCCAGCCGAGCCCGAGCGAACCGAGCGTCGTTTCGACACCGGCATTCGACACGATGAGCGGGAGGTACGCGCCGACAAAGGGCGATCCGTCGGGGAGGACGCCCTCGCGATCGTAGGTCGCATCGCGTGAGACGGCCGCGGCCGCGAACGGGTCGGCGGGGTCGGCGACGGCATCGGCCAGCCGGCGCAGCGCCGCCTCGTCCATCCCGTGCGAGGCGACGAGCTGGAGGCCCGGTCGATCTGGATCGGACAGGAGGATGGCGCCCATCGCGGATCCGAGGCTCGCCACCGCGGCGGCCAGGACGCCGTCGAGACTCTCCTCGAGCGTGGCACCACGGGCGACCGCCTCAATGGCGGCGGGAAGCGATACCCGAGGGTCGCTGGTCTGTCCGTCGGTCGACACAAGTCACTCCTGCACGAGAGCGGGGGGCGGAGGCCGCATCGTACACCCAGCCGATCCGGGATCCGAGTCGGTCCACGTTGACCTCGGTTGCTCGCGCCGTCGATACTCCGCGCGTGAAGCTCGTCGTTGCGATCGTCCATAGCGAGGACGCCGGTGCCCTCGTGAGTGCCCTGCTCGAGAAGGAGTTCCGCGCGACCCGCCTCCACAGCTCGGGTGGCTTTCTCAAGCAATCGAACGCGACGATCATCCTCGGGGTCGAAGACGCCGACGTTGAAGAGGTGATGGGGATTGTCCGGACGAACTGCACGTCGCGGACGCAGACCGTGAACCCGATGCCGCCGATCATGGAGCCCGGGGAATTCTTCATGCCGTACCCGCTCGAAGTCGAAGTGGGCGGCGCCACGGTCTTCGTCCTGCCCGTCGAACGATTCGAGCGACTTTGAGCCCGTTCCGTCCGGACATTGTCGACTGCTGGATCTTTCGCGTCGGCATGACGGCGCGCTCGGTGGAGCGCCCCGAGATCCTGCTCATCCGCCGCTCACCGGGTCGCATCCTGCCCGGGCTGTGGCAATGCGTCTCGGGCTCGGTCGAGCCTGGTGAGCGGATCGCCGCCGGCGCGCTCCGCGAGCTGGCCGAGGAGACCGGGTTCGGGCCGGCCGAGATCGAGGCGTTCTACGACCTCGACCTTGTCAACCAGTTCCACGAGCCGTCGTACGACGCCATCGTGAGCGCGGCCGTCTTCGCGGTTCGCGTCAGGACGGACGCCGAGCCGACGCTCTCCTCGGAACACGACGACGCGCACTGGCACGACCTCGACGAGGCGCACCAGCAGGTCATCTGGCCGGGCTACCGGACAGCGATCGAGCGGATCCGGGACGATCTCTCGGAGCCGGAACGGGCCGGCTGGTTCGAGCTGACGCTCGACGGTCAGCGAGCCGGGACGGAGCTCGGGCAGCCGAAGCTGACACGCTGGTAGACTCGGGCGAGCGGAGATTCAGCGCGAGGCGGCAGAGGAGGGCCACGTGATCGAACGGAGCCGGATGCCCTCCACGACCGATGCGTCGAGTGCGGCGCAACGCCGCGTCTTCCATTCCAAGGTCGACACGATCCGGCCGACCTACGGCCTCGACGATGTCTCGCTCACGCCCGGCACCGACACGATCGAGCCGACCGATGTCGATCTCACCCAGGTCTTCTGCGGGATCGATCTCGCGATCCCGATCCTGGCCTCCGCGATGGATGCGGTCGTCGACGCGCGGATGGCCGGTGCGCTGGCCAGGCTCGGTGGTCTTGCGTTCCTCAACCTCGAGGGTGTCCAGGCCCGCTACGACGATCCCGACGCGATCCTGGCGCGGATCGGCACCGCGGCCGACGTTGAGGTCCAGGACGTGCTCGCCGAGGTCTATCGTGAGCCGATCCGCGAGGACCTGATCGCCCGCCGTATCGAGGAGATCCACGCCGCCGGTTCGAAGGTCGCGGTCGCTGCGACACCAGGCGCCGCGCGGCGATTCGGGCCCTTCTGCGCCGAGCACGGCGCCGATCTCTTCCTCGTCCAGAGCCAGGTCTCGTCGGCACGGCATCTCGCCACCGAATACGACCCGCTCTCGCTCGCCGAATTCACCCGCTACATGCCGATCCCCGTCGCTGTCGGCAACACGACGAACGCGGAAGCGGCCTTCGCGCTGATGGAGCAGGGTGCCGCGGCGGTCTTCGTCGGGGTCGGGCCGGGAGCGGCGTGCACGACGCGCGATGTCCTCGGGATCGGCGTCCCGCAGGTGACCGCGATCAGCGATGTGGCGGCCGCACGCGACGCCTACTACGCGGAAACCGGTCGCTACGTGCCGGTCGTCGCGGACGGCGGGATGCGCCGAGGCGGCGAGCTCGCCAAGGCGATCGCCGCCGGCGCCGACGTCCTGATGATCGGCTCGCCGCTCGCCCGCGCCGCGGAAGCACCCGGCCGCGGCACGAATTGGGGGATGGCCGCCCCGTCGCCGACGCTGCCGCGCGGCACGCGGATCAAGGTCGGCACTGTCGGGACGCTCGAGCGAATCCTCCTTGGGCCGGCGCATGTGACCGATGGTTCGGAGAACCTCGTGGGTGCGCTGCGGCAGTCGATGGCCGCGCTCGGGGCGCGGACGATCCGCGAGATGCAGCGGGTCGAGATGGTCTACGCCCCCTCGACGCAGACCGAGGGCAAGTCCTGGCAGCGGAGTGGGCCATCCTGACGACACCTGGCCCGCTCCCGACCAACCGCGCCGCAATGGAAGACGACCTCGTCGCGTCGGGCCGCTTCGCCCGGATCGAGACGCGCGGCGAGCGGAGCGGTCTTCCCCGGCCGGTGACGATCGGGTTCGTGGACGACCCCGAGGTCACGGGCGCGATCCTCGTCGCGGCGGGATCGGCCGAAACGGCGTGGGCGGGCAATCTCCTGGCCGAGCCGTCGTGCCGCGTCACGCTCGCGGACCGCTCGTTTGACGCGATTGCGGAGCCGCTGGGCGGGGCCGACCATGCTCGGGCGATCCGCGAGCTGATTCTGCGCTACGGAACGCCCGCCGAGGGGCTCGGCCGCGGAACGTCGTTCCGCCTCCGCCAGGCGGGGGAGGGCCCGGCATGACGGTCGCAGTCCGCGTCGAGACCCGGATCGCTCGTCCGCCGGAGGTCGTCTTCGAAGCCCTGACCGACGTCGAGCACTACCCGCGCTGGCTGATTGCCTCGGGGATCGTTCGCGTGGAGCGGCTCGATCCGGGACCGCTGGCGGCCGGCTCGCGCCTGCGGATCTCGCAGAACGTCAGTGGCCGATCGACCGTTCTGGACGGCCGGGTCACGGCCCTGACACCGGGCACCGCGTTCGGTCTGCGCGGGAAGGACAAGGACGGCGTCACCATCGAGATCGACGCGACGCTCGCGCCCGATGGCACGGCCACACGCCTGACCTGGTCGCTTCGGCTCAACCTGCCACTCCGGTTTCGCCTCTTCGAATCGATGGTGTCGCCGCAGGCGCAGCGCGCTGCCGCCCTCGATCTCGAGGCCCTCAAGCAGCGACTCGAGTCGGCCGCCTCCCGGGCGACATGACCACCTCGACTCTGACCGTTTACGAGCGTGCGGGCGGCACGGCGTTCTTCGAGGCGCTCGTCGCCCACTTCTATGCCGGTGTCGCCGCGGACCCGATCCTGCGGCCGATCTACCCGGAGCCAGACCTCGCCGCGGCGGAGCGACGCCTCCGGCTCTTCCTCATCCAGTACTGGGGCGGCCCGACGACCTACGACGACGAGCGCGGCCATCCTCGTCTTCGGATGCGCCACTTCCCGTTCGCGATCGGCCCGACCGAGCGCGATCGCTGGCTCGTCCTCATGCGGGCCGCCGTCGCCGAACTTGCTCCGCCGCCCGACGTCGCCGCGGAGCTCGAGCGCTATTTCGCCATGGCCGCGGAGTCGATGCGCAACCGCGACTGACCCGGATGGGACCGCCCGCCCGGTACACTGGGGATCCGCTCGCTGCGACGGACGGACGGATCGAGGAGGCCGATTGAGCGACGAGGACGCGACCGCGTCGAAGCAGCGTGGCAAGACCGTCCATGGCGAGGCCGCGAACGCCGGTCACCGGGTTCTTGCTCCAGACGACGCCGAGGTGGAGGCCTACCTCGAGACCGCCCTCAAGGCGCCCGGGCCGGATCGTTCGCCCGGCGACCACCCCGCATCGGTCGACGCGGCCGACCGCGAGACCGTCGTCGTCCTCGATTTCGGGAGCCAGTTCGCCCAGCTGATCGCACGGCGCGTCCGCGAGCTCGATGTCTACTCCGAGCTGCTCCCGCACGACACGACCTACGCCGAGCTCGAGCGGCGCGGGGCACGCGCGATCATCCTCTCGGGCAGCCCGAATTCGGTCTACGACGCCGGTGCTCCCCGGCCCGACCCCGCCATCTGGTCCGGG
This sequence comes from Chloroflexota bacterium, assembly GCA_039933675.1. Lineage (GTDB taxonomy): Bacteria > Chloroflexota > Limnocylindria > Limnocylindrales > CSP1-4 > SPCO01. The sequence goes on along the minus strand of JBDTNS010000014.1, from coordinate 8,300 downwards.
CGAATACCCGTCCTGGGCATCTGCTACGGCGCACAGCTGATGGCCCACGAGCTCGGTGGCGACGTGATCGCCTTCGACCATCGCGAGTACGGCCCGGCCAATGTCAGCATCACCGCCGACGACGCCCTGTTCGCCGGGATCGAGCGTGAGCAGCCGGTGTGGATGAGCCACGGCGACTCGATCTCGCGACTCCCCGAGGGCTTCCGGGCGACCGCCCAGACCGATTCCACGCCATTCGCCGGTCTGGTCGACGCCTCGCGCAACCTGTACGGGATCCAGTTCCACCCCGAGGTCGTCCACACGCCGCGCGGCAAGGACATCCTGCGCAACTTCGTGGTCGAGATCGCCGGCGTCTCCCCGACCTGGACGGCCGGCAACTTCATCGAGACGACCGTCGCCGACATCCGGGAACGCGTCGACGCGCACGCCCGTGCGACCGGCTCGGACGGGCTCGTCATCTGCGCCCTCTCGGGCGGCGTCGACTCGGCGGTCGCGGCCGCGCTGGTCCATCGAGCGGTGGGCGATCGGCTGACCTGCATCTACGTCGACCATGGGCTGATGCGCAAGAAGGAGTCGGAGCTCCTGCGCGTCACCTTCGAGCGCGATCTCGGGATGAACCTCGTCATGGTCGACGCGCGCGAGCGATTCCTCGCCCGGCTGGCCGGCGTCGAGGACCCGGAGCAGAAGCGCAAGATCATCGGCGACGAGTTCATCCGCGTCTTCGAGGAGGAGGCCGCGAAACTCGGCCGGATCGACTTCCTCACCCAGGGGACGCTCTACCCCGATGTCATCGAGTCGGCGACTTCGGAATCCAAGGCCGCCCAGAAGATCAAGACGCATCACAACGTCGGGGGCCTGCCGGCCGATCTCCGCTTCCAGCTCATCGAGCCGCTGCGCTACCTGTTCAAGGACGAGGTGCGCCGGGTGGGGCTCGAGCTGGGGCTCCCGGACGCGATGGTCCTTCGCCAGCCGTTCCCCGGACCCGGCCTCGCGATCCGGATCATCGGCGAGGTGACCGCGGAGCGGCTCGACACGCTGCGCGAGGCGGACTGGATCGTGATCGACGAGATCAAGGCGGCCAACCTGTACCGCAGCCTGTGGCAGTCCTTCGCGATCCTCACCCCGGTCCGCTCGGTCGGCGTGATGGGGGACGGACGGACGTACGCCAACGTCGTCGCGATCCGCGCTGTGACCAGCGAGGACGGGATGACCGCGGACTGGGCGAAGCTCCCGTACGACGTCCTGGGCAAGATCTCGTCGCGCATCGTCAACGAGGTCCCGGGCGTCAACCGTGTCGTTTACGACATCAGCTCGAAACCGCCGGCCACCATCGAGTGGGAATGACCGGGGTCCTGACCGGCACCTGACGGATGGGTCATCGAAGACATGGCGCGACGCGGTAGGATTTGGCCATGGTCGACCCCACGCTTCCGACGGATCGCTCCGCTGATACCGTCTGCCCATGGTGCTCTGCCTCGGTGACGCCCGAGACCGCCACCTGTCCGTCGTGCAACGCGATCCTGATCTCCGACGAGGAACATGAGCTCCCCGGCGTGACTGCCGTGGACCTGGCGATCCTCCGCGGCGAGAAGAAGGCGCCAGGCCGGAGCCGCCTGCTGTCATGGATCAGCGGCGAGTACCCGGAGGAGACCGGGCCGGTCGCCGGCGATTCGGAGGCGTTCGCCCCGCCCGATCCGGCGGTCCAGCGCGAAATCCTTCGGCTCGAGCTCGAGGCCGAGGTCGCCAATCTCCAGGCCGAGGTCAACTCGATCGAATCCGAGGCCGCCGTTGACCGCGAGCTCGCCGGCGAATCGGCGGCGTCGGCCGAGGTGTCGACCGTGACTCCCGCTACTCCGGCGGCTGCGCCGGCCGACGCCCAGACGACCGCAACACCCGACGAGAACGAGACGCCGCGCCGGGCCTGACTCGCCGAGCTCGCTGCCGGTCGCGCGCGGCTATCCTGCCTCGGTGCCCGACCGACTTCCCGCCCCTGGCCCGTCGTTCCTGCGCGAGCATCCGGTTCGGGTCGCCGACCGCACGCTGCTGGCGGGGATGGCCCGCCCATCTGAGGCGCCCGACGGGTGGTGGCTCGCCGTCCTGTGGGTCTTCGATGACGAGGGCGTCGTCAGCTTTCGAGACGTCGCCCCCTCGGCCGGGCCGCCGCCGGATCCTCCCCTCGGTCGCTTGGGGCCAGCGGTCAGTGGCGCCCTCTCCGGCATGATCCTCGAGGATGACGGCCGGCTGCAGATGCGCCTCGGCCTCATCGCGCCGCCGGACGATCCGGCCAGGCCCTGGCGGGTCCCGCTCGCGATCCGGGTCGCCTTCCGGTTCGAGCCGGCGCGGGCGGCAACGATGCGCGCCAACGAGCTCGCCGAGACGGTGCTCGCGGCCTTCGTCCACGCCTTCGAAGGCCTCTCCCGGCCCTAATCGAACGGGACGGGTAGACTCCGTTCGAATGCGCGACCTGTTCGACGATTTCATGGAAGAGTTGCGGAAGCGCGAAGCGGTCGTCCGCGGCGCGGACCCGGCCCAACCCTCGAAGGATCAGGCCGCGCGGCCCCCAGACGACGAGACCGATCACGAGATGACCGACCCCGACTCTGACGAGGCGGCCGCCGCCGACGGCGTCGGTGACGACGCCGAACCCCTCGATCCCGGCGACATCGATTCTTCGGACGAGACCGATGCCCCCCGACCCGAGCCGATCGACCAGCATCGTCGGCGTGGCGGATCCGCCCCGCGTGGCGGATCAAACCGGCGCCCCCCCGGCGGACCGCGAGACGGCGCCGGCGGCCGCGCTGCGCGGGCGGGCCGCCGGTTCGGTCTCGGTGCGGTCCTCCTCGCGATCCTCGCCCTCTTCCTCCTGTTCAGCGTCGGGATCGACCTGTGGACCGATGCCCTGTGGTTCGTAAGCGTCGGACTCGACTCGATCTTCTGGACCCGGCTGACCGCCACCGTCGGGCTCGGTGCCGGCGCCTTTCTCATCGCCGCGGTCGTCCTCTACCTGAACCTCCGGCTCGCCGGCCGACTCACCCCGGCCCCGCCCTCGGATGGTCGCGGCTCGCTGCGCGGCCTGATGGACCGGATGAACGCCGCGGCGCAGGCCGCCGATCAGCGGCGCGGACCGGGGCGCGCGGCGTTCGGCGACGGCGGTCGCGATCGGTTCGGCGATGCTCGCGATCAGGCCCCGGTCTTCGATCTCGGCGAGATGCCGGACCTGACGCCGCTCGCCGGCTGGGCGCTTGGCGGGATCGCGCTGCTCGTCGCGCTCGTGATCGGCGCCTCCGTCTCGGGTGCGTGGGAGACGGTCCTGCTGTGGATCCACCGCGTCCCGTTCTCACCCACCGCGAGCGTCGTCGCGGACCCGATCTTCAACAAGGACATCAGCTTCTTCCTGTTCGAGCTCCCGTTCCTGCGCCTGATCCAGGGCGTCTTCAACGGGATCGTCGTCGCCGCCCTGCTCATCTCGCTGGCCCGCTACCTCATCGGGGCGACCCACGGCGGGCTCGTCTTCTCGACCGGTGTCCGCGTCCACCTCGCCGTGCTCGGCGGTCTTTTCCTCCTGTCGGTGGCGCTCGGCTACCAGCTCGACAAGTTCGACCTCGTCTACAGCAATCGCGGCGTCGCAACCGGGGTCAGTTTCACGGACCAGAACGCCCAGTTCCTCGCCTACGACGTCCTGACCTTCGTGTCCGGGATGGCTGCGGCGTTCCTCGTCGGCGGGGCGTTCACGCGGCTGATCTGGCCACTCGGGTTGACGATCGGCGTCTGGCTGATCGCCTCGCTCGTCATCGGGCGGATCTACCCCGAGGCCATCCAGCGCTTCACCGTCGAGCCGAACAAGTACGCCCAGGAAGAGCGCTACATCGGCAACAACATCGCCATGACCAGGCTTGCCTACGATCTCGGTGGCTGGACGGACGTGCCGTTCGCCGGTGACAAGGTCCTGACCGCCCAACAGATCACAACCCAGGCCGATACGTTCGCCAGCGCGCGGCTGTGGGACCCGCGGCCCCTCAAGACCACGCTCGACCAGCTGCAGACCGTGCGCAAGTACTACGACTTCACCGACGTCGACACCGATCGCTATGTCATCGGTGGCATCAAGCGCCAGGTGATGCTGTCGGCGCGTGAGCTGGCGCTCGAGCAGAACCCGAGTGCGGTCGGCTGGGTGAACCAGCGGATCACCTACACGCACGGTGTCGGGGCCGCGATGGTCCCGGTCAACGAGGTCGGCAGCGAGGGGCAGCCGAAGCTCCTCATCGGCAACCTGCCACCCGCCTCAACCAGCGGCGCGCCACCGATCAAGCAGCCCCGGATCTACTTTGGGGAGCGTGCCAGCTCCTATGTGGTGGTCGGTGCGCGGCAGAGCGAGTTCGACTTGCCGAACGGGCAGAGCGAGACGGAGGCGTCGAACGGGACCCAGACGCGCTGGACCGGGAAGACCGGGGTGTCGCTGAACAGCACCCTGATGCGGCTCTTGTTCGCGGCTCGGTTCCGCGACCTGGACCTGCTCATCAGCGACCAGGTCACCGCGGACAGCCAGCTCCTCTTCCATCGCTACCTGAGCGACCGGATGTCGATGGTCGCGCCGTTCCTGCGCTTCGACAAGGATCCGTACATCGTCATCGATGACGCCGGACGCATGGTCTACGTCCAGGACGCATTCACCACGTCGGATCGCTTCCCCAACGCGCAGAGCTACTCGCCACCGGAGAGCTCGGGTCTCGGGACGCAGCCCTTCGACTACATCCGCAACAGCGTCAAGATCACGATGGACGCCTACGACGGCACGATGCACTTCTACATCAACGACCCGAACGACCCGATCATCCGGGCCTACGCCGGCGTCTTTCCTGAGCTGTTCGAGCCGCTCGACGCGATGCCGGTCGACCTGCGCGCCCACCTGCGCGTCCCCGAGGACCTGTTCAACGTTCAGACCGGGGTGTTCGGGCGCTACCACGTGACGAACACCCAGCAGTTCTTCGGGGCCAACGATCTCTGGACCGTGCCGGGCCAGACCAGCGAACAGACCCTCCCGTCGGAGGCCTATTACGTCGAGATGCAGCTCCCCAACGAGTCAGGCGTCGAATTCCTGCTGCTCCAACCAATGGTGCCGACCGGCCGGCCGAACATGATCGCCTGGGTCGCCGCTCGAATGGACGCCCCGAACTACGGGCAGACGAAGGTCTTCCGGTTCCCGGCCGACACGACGATCTTCGGACCCGCCCAGATCGAGGCGCGGATCGACCAGGACCCGGTCATCAGCGCGCAGGTCTCGCTCTGGAACCAGTCGGGGAGCAAGGTGATCCGGGGCAGCCTGATTGTCGTGCCGATCGACGATTCGCTCATCTACCTCCAACCGGTCTATCTCCAATCCACCGGCTCCGCCTTCCCCGAGTTCAAGCGAATCGTGGTCGCCTCGCCGCGCCAGGTGGTCTGGTCGGATTCGCTCGGCGGGGCGCTCCAGCTGCTCCTCGCCGCCGAGGCCGGCGCGTCACCGGGGCCGGTACCCAGCCCGACGCCCAACCCGTCGCCCGGCCCAGGGGAATCGCCGCCGCCGCCGAGCTCGAGTCCGACCCCAGGCTCGTCGGGGCTCCCGAGCGACCTCCCGAGCCTGATCGCGTACGCGAACCAGCATTTCGAGCTCGCCCAGACGGCGCTCCGCGACGGCGACTTCGCTCGGTACGGCAGTGAGATTGCGCTCGTCCAGGCGGCGCTTCAGCAGCTGCAGGTCATCGCGCCCGGTCTCGTCGTGCCGTCACCTGGGGCGTCGATCAGCCCAGCCCCATGACCGCGGGCACGTCGAAGGACGGGGTGCTTGCCCCCGCGCTCCTCGTCACGCTCGCGTCGCCGTCAACCTGGCCGCTCGCCCTTGCCACGTTTCTGCTGCGCGGCGGGATTGCCATCGTCGCCCTGCCGATCCTCGTCCTGCCCACCCCGGTCGGGATCGGGAACGCGATCGGCCCGGCACTCACCGCGATCGCCTTCGGGTCGTTTCCGACGCAGATCGTCGTCGTCCTCGCGGCGATCGTCGTCGTCGTGCTCGTCTGGCTCGTCGCCGGCGGATGGCTGGCGGCTTTCGTAGAGGCCGAGGAGGTCCGGATCGTGGTTGACGACGAGGAGGTCGCCCTCCACGAGTCCGCCGCGATGGCGCGCCGATCGCGCCCGTCGAGCCGCCGCAGGATCGCGGGCCGGATCCTCGTCGCCCGTCTGGTCGCCGCGCTTCCTCTCGCCGTGGTCCTTGCCGTCGCCTCCGTGCGGCTCGTCCTCGTGACCTATCGCGAGCTGACGGCTCCGATCGATGTGACGACCCCGATCCTCCTGCGCGTCCTGCGGGCCTCGCCCGAGGTCGTCGTCGCGATCGTCCTCGCCTGGACGGTCGCCGAGATCGTCGGGTCGCTGGCGGCCCGCCGGATCGCCCAGACCGATGCGGGAATCGGGGTCGCGCTGCGTCGCGTGCTGGCGATGTGGCGGCGCCAGCCGATCTCGACGCTCGTTCGATTTGTCGTGCCGACGCTCGTGCTCCTCCTCGTCCTCGCCCTGGCCGCGCTCGCCGCCGCGGCCACCTTCGACGCGGTCGCGGGGGTCCTCTACGGAGGCCCGGACCCTGTTGGAACGGTGCTCGCCGTTGCCGCGCTCGTCGCCGTCTGGGCGATCGGCCTGCTCCTTACGGGCGTCGTCTGCGCGTGGCGGGCGGCCGTCTGGACGGTTGCCACGGTGATGCCGGCACGGGACATTCGGGTGGTCCCCGAGCCGCCGACCGGGTCACTGGTGCATTGACCGCTCGTCTGCGAGGCTGGGGCGCGATCGGCCCTTGGGTCGATCAGGAGCGCGAGGTACGACATGGCAATCAAGACCATCGATTGCGTCGACTGTGGCGCGTCTGTGCCCTATGGACGTCTTTCCTGCCCGGGCTGCGGGGCCCTGCTCGCGACGGTCTCGGGTGGCCTGCGTCCGGGTTTCCGGATCGTCGATGCGGGCTCGATGGCGCCACAGGCCGAGGCCGCCTCCGGACCTCCGATTGCCACACTCGCGCCCGTCGTCCAGGCGCACGTCCGGGGACGACCCAAGGTCACGCCAAAGCGACCACCGGCCGGGGCAGGGCCTGAAGCGGAGGTGGTCGTCGCTGACGAGCCCATCGTCGTGGCAGCGCAACCCGGGTCGTTGCCGGCGCCGACCGCCGAATCTGCCGCCGAATCTGCCGCCGACCTGGCGGTTACGGCTCCCGAAGCCGCCGCGTTTGCGGTCTCCGCCCAGCCCGCATTCGCGCCGACCGGCGGGCTGCCTCTCGGCGCGGCGTTGGCTCCCACCCCCTGGGAGCCGCTTCGCGAGCCGGCACCCGTCCTGGTCGCCCGTCCCTATCAGCGCCACGGCGCCTTCGAACCGAGCGCGGGCGCCGGTCTGGCGTCGCTCCCGGGTGCGTACCTCCCGCCCGCGCCGGCACCCGCAGCGACCGCTTCACTCGGCGACCCGGGATCCATGAGAGCAGGTCGCGCACCAACCGTGCGGGCCTCACCCGCCCGGGCGATCGCGCCGACGAGCACGAATGACGTCTCCGAGACGGCCCGGGCGGCGTGGCGCGGGATCGATGCGGCCACGCTCGTCGAGATCGCCGGCTGGTTCGTCATCGTCGGTTCGTCAATGGCGATCCTGGGCTTCCTCCTGCCCTGGTCGGTGACGGTCATCGGTTCGAGCGGGGTTGGCGGCTATTTCAACGGCTGGGGCCTTGCCAGTCCGACCCATCTCATCGTCGAGCTCGGGCTCCTCGTCGGGCTCGCCCTCGGGATCGTGCCCAACAAGGTTCCGACGTGGGTTCGTTCGGGCCTCTACGGCGTCGCGGTCGGCGCGCTGCTGCTCGGCCTCGTCTGGCCGTACCTCGTCGGTCGGCTCGGCTCCGATGTCGGGGTCACGGTCACGGCCCTCGGTGGGCTGGCCCTCGTCGTCGGTGGCGTGGTCGCTTCGTGGGGGACTCGTCACGGAGTGTCAGACCCAAACGTCTGAGCGCCGTTGGAAGGCAGGAGGCTCGGAATAGAGCCCCTGCTATACACTTCGCCGAGCGAAGATAGACCGAGCCCGGCACCCGACAGGCGGTCCGGCTGAGGCCCATGGAGGCAGCGACGCAGGCGCATGGATCAGATCTTCCAGACGATCGGCGATTCGCTCGGCGGCATCATCAAGAGCGACGCCGTCCAGCTCGGGCTGCGGATGATCGGGCTCTACCTCATCATCCTGTGGCTTGCGTCGGCGTACTGGGCCTTCCGCGACATGCAGCAGCGGTCGGACAACGCGATCCTGCC
>JBDTNS010000013.1:0-17661 GCA_039933675.1 Chloroflexota bacterium | reverse complement strand
TTGCCCCGAACCGCATTTCCAGTGCGGCGCCATAGTCCACTAGGCGACCTCTCCAGCGAACCGCCACGGACCTTCAGCTCGTCGATATGGCGGTCCCCTGAAAGGAAGCGACCGAGCACCGGAGCGAACGCACCTGAGGGTGCGTGAGCGAGGAGCGCAGGCGCTGACGAATCCAGGGTCGTCAGATCGAGGAGCGTCTGTGGCGGAGAGGGCGGGATTCGAACCCGCGGTGCTTTCGCACACCGCTTTTCGAGAGCGGCACCATCAACCACTCGGACACCCCTCCACGGGGGAGGATACCAAACCCGACCCGGTCGGCCCAATGCGCGGCCCTGGAGCCCGGCTCAGCCCGTGGCGAGCGGAGCGAACAGCGCCTCGGCCTCGTCGCGGCGGATCCCGCTGACGACCTTGATCCGGCGCGGCAGCGACGGATGCTGGGCGAGCTGGATGACGGTCCCGGCGGCACCGTCGCGGGTGTTCGCAACGGCGAAGACGAGCGCTTCAACATCGCTCTCGAGCAGGGCGCCGACGCACATCGCGCAGGGCTCCTGCGTCGTGAAGATCGTCGCGTCGGCGAGGCGTACGCTCCCGAGCTTCCGGGCGGTTTCGCGGAGGACGACGATCACGGCGTGGGCCGTCGGGTCGTTGGTTTCCTGGACTCGATCATGGGCCCGCACGACCATCGCCTCGTCGACGACGGCGACGGCGGCATTCGGGCGTTCGCCGCGGGCAAGCGCCGCCTGCGCCTCCGCGAGTGCCTCGCCCATGAAGAGCTCGTAGTTCATGGAGCGATGCTAGCAGACGCCTCCCGCCCGACCTCCCGGCGTGATCGGCGGCACCCAACCGCAACCGTCCCGCTTCCGTTCGGAGCGGTAGCATGACGCCCGCCATGCATGCATCCAGACGTATCGCGATCCTGACCGGTGGCGGGGATGTGCCCGGTCTCAATGCCGTCATCAAGAGCGTCGTCTACCGGGCCTCGGAAGCGGGCTACACGTCCCTCGGAATCCGCCGCGGCTGGGAGGGTCTGACGCACATGCGATCGGACCTCGAGCTCGATCCGGCCTACCTGCTCCCGCTCGACCGGACGAACACTCGAACGATCGAGCGCACCGGCGGGACGATCCTGCACACCTCGCGGACCAATCCGCGCAAGATGACCGCGGCCGGGCTTCCACCGTGGCTCGACGAGACGGCGCGGGCTCGCTACGCCGTCGCGGAGGGCGTCTACGACCTGACCCCGATCGTGCTCGACAACCTGTCGAAGCTGGGGGTCGACATCCTCGTGACGATCGGTGGCGACGACACGCTGTCCTATTCACAGGTCCTGGTCAACGCCGGGGTGCCGCTGGTCGCGATCCCGAAGACGATGGACAACGACGTACAGGGGACCGAGTACTGCATCGGGTTCTCGACTGCGATCACCCGGGCCAAGGAGGCGATCAACCGGCAGCGGACGACGCTCGGGAGTCACGAGCGGATCGGTGTCTTCCGCATCTTCGGGCGCGACGCGGGCTTCTCCGCGCTGTATACCGCGTACGTGACCTCGGCTCGGTGCGTCATCCCCGAGGCCCCGTACGACCTCGATGCGCTCGCGGCGCTGCTCGCCGCGGACCGTCTGGCGAATCCCAGCCACTATGCCTTCGTCATCACCGCGGAGGGGGCGATCTGGCAGGGCGCGAAGATGGCCGATGTCGGCGCTGCAGACGCCTTCGGCCATCGTCACAAGGCCAATGTCGGTGAGGCACTGGCGGCCGAGCTGCACGACCGAACCGGGATCGAGACGCTCGCCTCCGAGCTGACCTACGACCTCCGAAGCGGTGAGCCCGACTCGATCGATTCGCTCGTCGCGACGACGTTCGCGAACATCGCGATGGACCTCGTCGAGAGCGGGGTGACTGGCCGGATGATGGCCATCCAGGACGGCAAGTACGCGCACACGGTGCTCCCCGACCCGTCGCTCGGGCCGCGCAAGGTCGACGTTGCGGCGATGTACAACGCGGCCCGCTTCCGGCCGCGCTACGACGGGAAGCTTGGCGACCCGATGCTCCTGGTCGGACTCGACTGAGGCTGGGCCGCAGGGACCGGTCGGCCCGCGACCGGGCGGGCTCCTACGACTCGAGGGCGGAGAGCGAACGGATCGCGCGTGCGATCGCGGACATGTCCTCGTCGGCGTGACCGCCGGCGATCAGGCCGGTTTCGAGCTGCGCGGCGAGCGCGCTCACCGGGAGGACCGCGCCGAGCTGGGCGGCAAGATCGAGCGCGATCCCGAGATCCTTGCGGTGGAGCGAGACCTTGAACCCCAGTGGGTAGTCGTTGTCGAGCATCCGGCCGCTGCGGTTCGCGAGGACCCAGCTCTGCGCCGCTCCCCCACCGAGCGCGGCGACCACCTGTCCGACGTCGAGACCCGCCTTGATGGCGAGGACGATCCCCTCGGCGACGCCGAGATATGTGCCGGCGAGGATGACCTGGTTGACCGCCTTGACCGCCTGGCCCGCGCCGATCGGGCCGACATGGGTGATCGTCCGCCCGATCGCGGTCAGGACCGGGCGGGCGCGTTCGACGTCGGCCGCATCGCCGCCGACGAAGATCGTCAGGGTCGCTTGCTGGGCGCCCTCGCTGCCACCCGACACGGGCGCGTCGACCATCGCCAGCCCATGCTCCCCGAGCCGCGCGGCGAAGTCCCAGCTCCCCGACGGCGCAATCGTCGAGCAGTCGACGATCAAGGTCCCGGAACGGGCGCCCGTGACGACTCCGTCGGTGCCGAACAGGACCGACTCGACGTCCGGCGTGTCCGAGACGCAGATGACGACGACCGACGCATTCGCTGCGGCCTCGGCCGGCGTGGCCGCGATCGCGACCCCAAGGTCCGCGAGCTCGGCGCCACGCCCCGGTGTCCGGTTCCAGCCGGTCACGGCGAAGCCCGCTCGGGCCAGGTTCGCGGCCATCGCGGCGCCCATCGTGCCGAGCCCCAGAAACGCGACCCGGCCGCGCTCGGGAGACGCGCCGGCAGTCATCGGAGCGTCCCTGCGGCGGCTGACGGCAACAGATCGACCTCGCGCTGGCGGACGGGCGGTGGCTGCCCGTGCTCGGCTCGAAGCGTAGCAGGGCGCGATGGCCCGAGGCCGCCCGATCGTCGCCGCCGGTGCCGGCCTGCCGCATGTGCACGGGCGGGCGTGTGGCAGACTTCGGCCGTGCTGCGACGCCCGGAACCCGATCGCCGATCGACGTGGCCGTGAGCGAGCGGAGACTCGTCTTCGTCCACGATCCGGAGGATGCCGGTCCGCCCGACCCCTCGACCGATGTGGTCGTCCTCGACACGGGATGGACGCCCGGACTCGACGATCGGTCGGGGCGGATCCCGATCCTGCCGGTCATCCGGTCGGTCGTCGGCCGGGTCGACCTGTTCGACGGATCGCTCGAGCGGCTCGACGAATGGGCCGCTGCGGCAGACCTCGCCGACCGGTTCCTGGTCGACGACGTGACGTGGTGGTACCGGGTCCGGATGGTCGTCCGCTGGGAGATCCACGAACTGATGCTCTGGAGCCATGTCCTCGCGGAGCTCGTGCCGGCCGGTCGCTACGGGACGATCGTCGTTCCTGCCGCCCGCCCGCGGCTCGTCGATGCCGCGCGGGCCTTCGCGCGGTCCGGTGCGACGGTGCGGGTTCGCACGACGGCCACCCGCGCGGACCGCCTCCGCGGGCTCCGCACCTGGCCGATTCGCCGGGCGGGCGCCCGGTCGCGCCGGGCGATGCAGCGTCTCGTCGGCCTCGTGCGCACCGCCCGCGGGCGATTCCCGGCGATGCGGCGCCGGGACGCCGCCCTCTCCGACCGGGTAGAGGCGCTTCGCTCCGCACCGAACGGCGTCCTCGCGATCGCATCGGCCGGGTTCTTCCAGGTGATCCACTCAGGCGGGACCGACCGCTTCGCCGACCCGCACCTCGCGCTCGTCCTCGACCGGCTCGCGGCACGCGGACAACCGGTCGTGACCCTCGCCCTCGTCCTCGATCACGCGCGCGATGGCGACTGGGCAACGCTCAAAGCGGACAACCACCTCCTCCCCCAGTCGCTCTTGCGCGAGCGCTGGTCGAGCGGCGAGGACCGGTCGATCGATTCGAGCGCGATCGCGGCCGGCCTGGCCGCGATCGGCGCGATCCCGCTCGTCGTCGCCGGGAGCAACCTCGGTCCCGCGCTGGGCGAGCTCGTCGCCGCCTACGGCGGAGCCTGGCTCGATGGCCAGCGGCGCGGGGTCCGGCGCGCGGAACGGCTCATGGCCGAGCTGCGGCCGGGCGTCCTGCTCATCGACCACGAGGGGGTCCGGACGCTCTGGCTGGCGGCGGCTCGGCGGCTCGGGATCCCGATCGTCGCGGTCCAGCACGGCGTGCTCTACCGCAACAATCCCGAGTACTGCCACCCGCTCCATGCGGGGCTCGTGCGGCCGGACATCACCTGCGTCTTCGGACCGTTCGAGCGCGACCTGCTCGTGGAGGGGGGCGACTACGACCCGGAGTCGGTGGTCGTCACAGGCTCGTCTAGGTCCGACCCGGACCGGGCGATCGTCCCGGCCTCGCCTGATGAACGGGCCGCGGTCCGGCGCGAGCTCGGCGTTGCCGATGGGGACCGGCTCCTCGTCGTCTCGGTCGCCCACAACCCGGTCGCGGGCGATCTGCACAGCGCCGAGATGGTCGGCCGCCTGCTCGGCGGCCCGCTCGAGGGCATCCACGTGGTGATCAAGCTCCACCCGCAGGACCGTACTGGCGGTCCGTTCGATGCCCTGCTGCGCGGGCTGGCAATGACCGGGGGATACGCGCCGCCACCGATCAGCCTCGTCCGGGATTTCGATCTCTACCGACTGCTTCGCTCGGCCGACGCCCACCTCGGGCAGTACTCGACGGTCCTGACCGACGCGATCGTCGCCGGGACGCCGAACATGATCGCGGTCGGCCTCGCCTACGGCGACATCCTGGACTACGAGGCGGCCGGCGTGGCCGTCGCGGTCCGCTCGATCGCGGACGTGCGTGCCTTCGTGCACGAGCCCCGGACCGCTGACCCCGGGGATCGGGACCGCTTCCTGGAGAAGCACTTCCGGCGCGGTGATGCGACCGCCCGGATCGTAGCCGCGATCGACGCGGCGACCGTTGAGCCGGGTCACCGGCCACTCCATGGCAAACTTGAGGGGTGAGTCGACACCTTCCGCCGGCGTGAGTCAGCGAACCCTGGTCTTCGTCAACCGACGCGCTGACGCGGGCCCGCCCAATCCATCGAACGATATCGTCGTTCTCGACACCTCGTGGACCCCGGCGCCGGGAGAACGCTCGGACTTGATCCCGGTCCGGCCGACGGTCCGCACTGTGCTCGACCGAGTCAACCTGTTCGATGCGGCACTCGAACGGCTCGACGAGTGGGCCGAGGCGGCGGGGATGGCTGATCGGCTGACGGTCGGTGGCGTGACGTGGTGGTTCCATGCGCGGAGCTTCGTGCGTCTCGACCTCCACGAGATGCTGCTCTGGTGTCACGTCCTCGCGGAGCTGGCGCCCCCCGGGCGCTACCACCGGATCCTTGTTCCCGCGTCGCGGACACACCTCCTGGACGCTGCCCGGGCGACGCGTTCCGAGCCGCGACCCAAGGTCAAGGCGATTGGCCCCGCCGCTCCCGGGCGCGCCTTTCGGCCGATACCGCCCGGCAACGGAGTGACGCATCGCGGGTTGCTCGGGGTCGCACGACGTCCCGTCGGGCGCGTGCTTCGACGCGTGGGGGTCCGACCGGATTCGGGGCGCCGGATGGCATTCCTCGAGGAGCGCCTCGAGACGCTCGCCGCGGAACCGAGCTCGATCCTCGCGGTTGTTCGGGCCGCATCGTTCCACGTCGTCGGCGCCGCCGAGGAGGTCCGACGGACAGACCCCTACGTCACGCCGGTCCTCGATGAGCTCGCGGCGCAGGGGCATCCGGTCGTCAGCATCGGCCTCGCACTCAACGTCCGGCACGCCGTGGACTGGGACCTCATCCAGCGCGACGAGCGGCTACTGCCGATGTCGTTCGTGGCGCAACGGCACCCACTCCCCGATCGGGGCGCCCAGATCGCTGCTGATTCCGCAGCGAGACTGGGCGGCGTCCCGGCGGTCGCCCTCAAGGTCGATGGCTACGATCTCGGGCCTGCGCTCCGGGCGATCATGGCGGACCTCGGGCTCTGGTTCGAGCGTCAGCGCATCGGGATGTACTGGGCGGAACGGATCATGGTCGAGCTCCATTCGAGCGCCCTGTTCACGGGTTGGGAGGGAGCACGGACGCTCTGGCTCGGCGCCGCACGCCGTCTCCTTATCCCGAGCATCGCCGTCCAGCACGGCGTCATCTATCCGAACAATCCCGACTACTACCGGCCGCTCCACCCGGGGCTCACCCGCCCCGACATCACCTGCGTCTTCGGGTCCTACGAGCGGGACCTCCTCGTCGACGGGGGCAAGTACGACCCGGCCACCGTGGTCGTCACCGGTTCGTCGCGCGTCGACGCCGACGGCGCGATCACGCCGGACGCACCCGACGAACGCGAAGCGATCCGCGCCGCGCTCGGCACCGCCGAGGACGATCGACTGCTCGTCGTCTCTGCGGCCCGCAACCCGGTCGGCGACGAGATGCACGGCATCAGCATGGCGGCACGGATGCTCGACGGGCCTCTGCCGGGAATCCACGTCGTGATCAAGCTCCACCCCGAAGAGGAGAGCGGCGAAGCCTACGTGGCGCTGCTGGCCGGTCTTGCCTTGGCCGGTGGCTACGAGCCCCCGCGCGTGAGCGTGGTCCGCGACGTCGATCTCTACCGGCTCCTGCGCGGAGCTGATGCGCACCTGGGGCTCTACTCGACCGTCCTGACCGACGCGGTTCTGACCGGCACACCCAACATGATCGCGGTCGGCCAGGCGTATGCCGACCTCCTGGGCTACGCCGCGGCCGGGGTCGCCGTCCCGGTCCGGTCGGTCGATGACGTCCGGGCGTTCATGGCGGACCCGCGCCCACCGACCGAGGAGGATCGGACCCGTTTCCTCGATCGGCACTACCGCCGGGGCGATCCGACGAGCGCCATCGCGGCGGCGATCACGGCGCAGATCCAGCCGACCGTAATCGGGTCGCCGGCGGCCTCGCCGATCCCATCGCAGGTTGGCGGCAACTCGTGACCCGCACCGTTGCGATCATCCAGGCACGAACCGGCAGCACCCGGCTCCCTGGCAAGGTTCTGCTGCCACTGCTCGGCGAACCGCTGCTGGCCACGGTGGTCCGGCGGGTCGGACGGGCGACCTCGGTCGACGCGACAATCGTCGCCACGACGACGTTGCCGGACGATGACGCGATCGTGGCACTCGCCGCGGACGAGGGCTGGCTCGTCGAGCGCGGCAGCGAGCTGGATCTCCTCGATCGCTACCTGCAGGCTGCCCGGGCACACGATGCGGATCGAATCGTCCGGATCACCTCGGACTGTCCGCTGCTCGACCCCGCCGTCATCGACGAGGTCGTCGGCGCACTGGCGGCTGCCGGCGCCGACTACGCGAGCAACACGCTCGAGCCGCGCACATTCCCGCGCGGGCTCGACGTCGAGGCGATGACGATCGATGCCCTCGAAACGGCCGCACGCGAAGACCGCGACCCTGCCTCGCGAGAGCACGCGACGCCATTCCTGTACCGCCACCCGGAGCGGTTCGGGCTCGCCGCGGTCCGGCTCCCGGTCGACCTCTCGGGACACCGGTGGACCGTCGACACGCCCGAGGATTACGAGCTCATCCGGCGGATCTACGACAAGCTCGGGCGCGACGACGCACCGTGGCGCGACGCCCTGGCCGTCGTCGAGGCGCACCCCGACTGGTCTGCCCTGAACCGGCACATCGAACAGAAGACCGTGCCCCAGGCATGACCGACGACCGCGCTCGGCTCGACGGGCGGCGGCTCGTCCTGCGGGCCGACGCCACGACCGAGAGTGGTACCGGCCACATGATGCGAACGCTCGCGCTCGCCCAGGCATGGATCGATGCCGGCGGGCGCGGCCGCTGGTTCGTCGCCGATGCTCCGCCGGCGCTCCTCGAACGAATCGGAGCCGAGGGGGTCGAGGTGGTCCGGATCGACGCGCCGGCCGGGAGCCGCGAGGATGCGGCGATGCTCCGCGCCGCGCTTGTTGACGATCCCAAGGCGGTGGCCGTCGTCGATGGCACGCAGTTTGACGACGCATACCTGGCCGAGCTCGGCGAAACGGGCCGGCAGGTCATGTTCGTCGATGACTCGGCCGGGCGCTCAGGCTATCCCATCGGGCTCGTGCTCAATCAGAACGCCCACGCTGACCCGGCCGACTACCCTGAGGACGGCACGACCCGCTTCCTGCTCGGGACGCGCTACGTCCTCCTCCGGCGCGAGTTCAGGGCCGCTCCCCCACCCCGGACGACGCCCCCGGTGGCGCGACACCTCCTCGTCACGTTCGGCGGGGCGGACCCGACGGGAATGACGCGGAGGACCATCGATGTTCTCCGGCGCCTCCCGGCGACTACCCGGCGCGAGATCGAAGTCCAGCTGATCGTGGGGTCCGCCAACGCTGATGGAACGGAGATCGAAGCGGCCGCGGCCGACCCCGGGCTGGGTTTCACGGCGGTCGTCGATCGGGCCGTGCGTGACATGCCGGCACGGATGGCGTGGGCCGATCTCGCCATCACCTCGGGCGGCTCGACTGTCTGGGAGCTGGCCCGCATGGGCTGTCCCGCGCTCGTCGTCGAGACCGTCCCGGTCGAACGCCTCCTCGTCGCCGGCCTCGTCAAGGTCGGGCTATTCGGCCATCTCGGTCCCGGCGCCACCCTCGACGACAGCCGGATGACTGACGCGATCGCCGCAAAGGCCGAAGATGTAGCGTGGAGAACCAAGATGTCAGCACGCGGCATGCGCCTGATCGATGGCACGGGCGCGCGGCGCGTCGTCGATGCGCTGGCCGAACTGAGCCTCTCGTCCAAGGAGCCGACATGACGGATGGGTCGATCGACACGCCGCGCGGCCGGCGGGTGCTGGTCACGGGCGGGGCCGGGGTGATCGCACGGGAGCTGCTCGAGCGCCTTTCGGGTGCCGGCGCCGAAATCCTCTCGGTCGACCGCCTGCCGCTGCCGACCGCCGTCGCCCCGCGCGTCGAACACCTCGTCGCCGACCTCGCCGATGCCGACCTCGGGCCGATCGAACGCTTCGCCCCGCAGGACATCTTCCACCTCGCGGCGACCTTCGAACGGTCCGTCGAATCGCCCGAGTTCTGGGCACAGAACTGGAACGACAACGTGGTGGTGACGCACCGTCTCGCCGAGCTCGCCGCGCGGGTTCGCGGCGTCGAGACTGTGATCTTCGCCTCGAGCTATCTCGTCTACGACCCGGCGCAGTACTCGACCACGGCGCTGCCTGCGAGCGCCGTCACGCTCTCGGAGACGTCGCGCCTCGGCACCCGCAACCTGTGCGGGGCGGCCAAACTCTATGGCGAGGCGGAACTGCGGTTTGCGCAGGAGGTCCAGGCGGCGGGCTTCCGGTCGGCGTATGCGCGGATCTTCCGGGTCTACGGCCGCGGCTCGCGTGACGTGGTTTCTCGCTGGGTCCGGGCGGCGCTCGCGGGCGACCCGATCGAGGTCTACCACCCCGAGAACCGCTTCGACTACATCTTCAGCGGCGACGTCGCGGAGGGCCTCATGCGGATGGCAGCGTCGTCGCGCGCCTCGGGGATCATCAACCTCGGCTCGGGCAACTCAAGGCCGGTGACCGACGTGATCGCAGCGGTCGAGGGCGCGACCGGCGCACGGCTGGTGGCCCGAACCGAGGCCGTCGACGAGCCGTATGAAGCGAGCGGTGCCGACGTCACCCGGCTCCGCTCGACGCTCCACTGGACACCGCCGACGGCGCTCGAAGCCGGTATCGCGCGGCTCGTCGAATTCGAGCGGGCCGACCGTCATGAAAGGGCGACCGTTGCCGCCGAGCGCTGAGGCGCGAACCGCCTGCGACGACGCGAAGGCCGCCCGTTGAACCTCGCGGCCCCGGATCGACCGAACGTCCTGGTCACGAGCGCCGCGCGCAAGGTGCTCCTCGTTCGTGCCTTTCGCGAAGCGCTGGAGCACTGCGCCGGAGACGCCGGCCCCGGCACTGGCGCGGCTGCCATCCCGGGTCGCGTGATCGCCGCCGACGTCAGCCCGCTGGCGGCCGCGCTCTACGAGGCGGACGAGGCACGGCTCATCCCTAGGTCCGACGATCCGGCGTTTGTCGAGGCGCTGCTTCGCCTGTGCGAACACGATCGAATCGGATTGCTCGTCCCGACGCGCGACGAGGAGCTGCCGGTCCTGGCGCAAGCTCGCGATCGGTTCGCGGCGGCCGGGACCGCGGTCCTCGTCGCATCGCCCGACGCGGTCGAGACCTGCCGCGACAAGCGAGCGTTCGCCGCCGCCGTGACGGCCGCCGGTCTCACGGTCCCCGTCGTCTATCCCGACCCGACCGCGGCGCGCTTTCCGGCGTTCGTCAAGCCGCGTTCGGGGAAGGGCGGTCGTGGAGCGGCGAAGGCCATCGATGCGTCCGAGCTGGCCGCGGCGATCGCCACGATCGGCGGCGACGTCCTGATCCAGGCGTTCGTCGAGGCGCCCGAGTTCACCATCGACGTCTTCCTCGACTTCGACGGGCGGCCGATCTCCTGCGTCCCGCGCGAGCGGATCTCGGTCGTGGCCGGCGAGTCGGTCGTCGGCCGGACCGTTCGCGACGCGGCACTGAGCGACGCTGCGATCCGCCTGTGTGTCGCGATCGGGCTGGTCGGGCACGTGACGGTTCAGGCGTTCCGCAACGCGACCGAGATCTCGTTCATCGAAATCAATCCGCGCTATGGCGGCGCCGCCAACCTCGGGTTCGCAGCGGGCGCCCCGACACCCGAGTTCGCGATCCGGGCGGCGCGCGGCGAACACCTCGAGCCGCGACTGGACGACTACGAGGCGGGCCTCTATCTCTTCCGCCACAGCGCGGACCTGTTCGTCCGCGAGGCCGACCTCCTGCCGCACGAGACGAACGGGTGACCGCCGGCGGACGGGCGGTCCTGTTCGATCTCGATGACACGCTCTATCCCGAGCGCGAGTTCGTCGATGGCGGCTTCGACGCGGTGGCGCGCTTCCTGGCCGGCACGAGCGGCCGTGCCGAGGCCGATCTCGCAGCACGGCTCTGGGCGCTCCATGGACGTGACGGCCGCGGCCACCTCTTCGACACGCTGCTCGCCGAGCTCGGGCTGGCCGACGCGCCGGAGCTCGTGCCGGCCTGCCTGCTTGTCTACCGGACGCACCCGACCCGCTTGCGGCCATTCCCCGGGATCGTGCCGCTCCTCGATCGCCTTCGTGGCTCCGGGGTCCGAACCGGACTCGTCTCCGACGGAAACGCCGCCGTCCAGTCTCGCAAGCTTGCCGGGCTGGCGGGCGTGGCCGAGCGGCTCGACGCGGTGGTCTTCACCGACGAGCTTGGACCGGGCCACGCCAAGCCGTCGCCGATCTCCTTCCTCGTGGCATGCCGGCTCCTCGACGCCTCGCCGTCGGCTACGATCTATGTCGGCAACGACCCCCGCAAGGACTTCATCGGGGCTCGCGGCGCCGGTCTCCGGACGATCCGGGTCGGCAGCCTTCCCGACGAGGGAGGCGCGGCAGCCATCGAGATCGCGACCGCCAATGACGCCGACCTCGCCGTCGACTCTCTCGATGCCCTTTCGACCACACTCTCGGGGATGACGACATGACTGCAGCCTTCTCCATCGCCGGCCGGCCGATCGGCGCGGGCCACCCCGTCTACGTGATCGCCGAGCTGTCGGCGAACCACCGCCAGCACGAAGAGGTGGCGATCGAGCTCGTCCATGCTGCCCATGCGGCCGGGGCCGACGCCGTCAAGCTGCAGACCTACACGCCCGACACGATCACGATCGCGAGCGACGCCCCGTCGTTCCGCGCCGGAAGTGGATCGCTCTGGGAAGGCACGACCCTGCACGACCTCTACCAGGAGGCGTACATGCCGTGGGAATGGCAGCCCGGGCTCAAGGTCCTCGCCGAATCGCTCGGGATGCACTGCTTCTCGAGCCCGTTCGATCCGACCGCGGTCGACTTCCTGATGAAGATGGACGTGCCGGCCTTCAAGGTCGCCTCGTTCGAGCTCGTCGACCTCCCGCTCATCCGCCGGATGGCCGAGACCGGGCGGCCAATGATCCTGTCGACCGGGATGGCGACCGAGGCGGAGATCGACGAGGCAGTCGCCGCGGCTCGCGGCGCAGGCGCGGTCGGGATCGCGCTCCTCAAGTGCACGAGCGCCTATCCCTCGCCGCCCGAGTCGGTCAACCTGCGCGCGATCCTGGCGATGGCCGAGCGCTGGGGCGTGCCGATCGGCCTCTCCGACCATACGCTCGGTGCGACGGTGGCGGTGGCGGCCGTCTCGCTCGGTGCCTGTATCGTGGAGAAGCACATGACGCTGTCGAGCGATGACAGCTCGCCCGATTCGGCCTTCTCGCTCGACAAGGACGGGTTCAAGACGATGGTCGACGAGATCCGCATCGCGGAGGCCGCGCTCGGCCGCCCGGTCGTGGGGCCGACCCCCGACGAGCAGGAGAGCCGACGGTTCCGGCGGTCGCTCTTTGTCGTCGAGGACGTCGCCGCCGGCGAGACGCTGACCGAGGCGAACATGCGCTCGATCCGGCCGGCCGACGGGCTCCATACCCGGTATTACGAGGCGGTCCTCGGGCGACGCGCGACGGGTGCGATCTCGCGCGGCACGCCGCTCAGCTGGGATCTCATCGAGGGCGGCGAGGGTCAGTCCGCCCGGTAGGCTCCGGTCACCTTGTTGAGGGCCGCCACGACGTCGTCGACATCGTCGGTCGTCATCCCCGCGTGGAGCGGGAGCGTCAGCAGCCGCTCGTAGGCCGCATCCGCAACCGGGAACGCGAGCCCCGGGTAGCGCGCCCGGTAGAACGGGTGCTGGTGGACGGGGATGTAGTGGACGTTGACCCCGATCCCCTCGGCCCGAAGCGCCGCGTACACCGCACCCCGATCGACGCGCAGCGTGTCGAGCCGGAGCTGCGCGAATGCGAAGTGCCAGGCGGGCTCGGTCCCGGGCTCGACGACCGGGATGTCGAGATGGGGGTGGCCTTCGAGCCGCGTCAGGTAGCGCGCGGCGAGCGCGCGGCGTCGCTCGAGAAACGCGCCGAGTCGCTCGAGCTGCGAGCTGCCGAGCGCCGCCCCGATGTCGGTAAGCCGGTAGTTGTAGCCGAGCTCGACCATCGCGTAGGTCCAGTCGATCCGCGCGGCGAGCTCGGTCGCGATGCCGTGGTTCCGGAAGCGGCGAAGGCGTCCGGCGAGCTCGTCGTCATCGGTCAGGACGGCGCCGCCTTCGCCGGTCGTCAGAATCTTGGCCGGATGGAGGCTGAGGACCGTCATGTCGGCCATCGTCCCGACCGAACGTCCGTCCCGGGTCGCACCGAGCGAATGCGACGCGTCCGCGATGATCGTCAGCCGGCCGTCCGGAGCCGCGTCGGCGATTGCGCGCAGCGCGGCATAGTCGGCCGGGTGGCCGGCGTAGTCGACCGGGAGGATCGCCTTCGTCCGTGGCGTGATCGCCGCCGCGACCGCCGCGGGATCGATGTTGAGCGTCCCGGGATCGATGTCGGCGAAGCGGACCTCCGCGCCGGCGTAGAGCACGGCATTAGCCGTGGCCACGAACGTCATCGGGGTGGTGATCGCCTCGTCACCCGGTCCGAGCCCGGCGGCCACCGCGGCCCCATGGAGCGCGGCGGTCCCCGATGAGAACGCGATCGCGTGTCGGGCGCCGGTCGCCTCCGTCAGGCCCGCTTCGAAGACCCCGACGCGCGGGCCGGTCGTCAGCCAGTCCGAGCGGAGCGCGGCGACCACCGCGGCGATGTCCTCGTCCGAGATCTGTTGGTGGGCGTATGGCAGGAATTCCGTCCGGATCGGAGCGCCGCCGTCGATCGCGAGCGGCTCGTGGTCGGTCGTGGTCATTGCGCTCCTTCAGGCGACCGGGAGGCCGAGCGCGAGGCGCTCCTGCATCCACGATCGGGTGCGAGCCATGCCCTCGGCAAGCGAGACCTCGGGTGCCCAGCCGAGCAGCTGGCGCGCCCTGGATGCGTCGCAGCGCAGGACCGCGATCTCGCTCTGCGGGTGGATGTGCTCGACGTGGACGATCCGCGTCGGATCGGGCTCGATCGCCGCGGCGAGCTCGTTGACCGAAACGTCCACGCCGGTGCCGGCATTGAGGATCCCGCCGCTCGCCGCATCGGAGACGAGTGCATCGCACACGAATCGCGCGCAGTCCTCGACATACAGGAGGTCGCGGGTCTGGCGCCCGTCGCCGTAGATCTGGAGCTCCTCGCCGAGGAGCGAGCGGCGAGTGAAGATCGCCACGACCCCGCCCTCCCCCACCGAGCGCTGGAACGGCCCGTACGTGTTGAACGGCCGGACGACGGTTGTGGGCAAACCGTACGCATGGAAGTACGAGAGGGTCAGGGCCTCGCCCGACAACTTCGACGCCGCATATGGGGAGGCCGGCCTGGTCGGGTGGGTCTCGCCGATCCCTTCGGGCGTGCTCGCCCGGTCGTACACCATGCATGTGCTCATGAACAGAACGCGTGCGCCGCTCGTCCTGGCTCCCTCGAGGACGTTGAACGTGCCGACCACGTCGTTCTCGAAGGTCATCGCCGGATCGTCAATCGAGTCCTGGACCGAGATCGAGGCCGCCAGGTGAGCGACCGCGTCGACTCCCGACGTCCAGCGCAGGCAGGCGGCAGCATCGCGGACATCGCCCATTTCGAACGGAAGAAGGCCCGGGTGCCGGGCGAAGGTCTCGAGGTTCGCCTCGTCGCCCTCGGCCAGGTTGTCGATCGGCAGGACCGTGTGGCCGCGCTCGAGGAGCTCGCCGACGACCCAGCGACCGATGAACCCGGCCGCTCCGGTCACGAGCACACGCACGGCTAGCCATCCTCCGCGGCGAAGGCGGCAGCGATGACCGAACGGACCTCGTCGGCACTCATCGGGTGCGGCGTGTCCGAGCGATAGGCACCGATCGGCGAGCGCGGAGCGTCGTCGTAGGCGGCGATCACCACGGGATGCGCCTCGATCGCGGGCAGGACTGCGTACATCTCCCCGATGTCGCGGGCTCGCGTCGATTCCTCCTCGGTCATCAACTCTTCATACGCCTTCTCGCCGGGGCGCGGGTCGATCGACGTGGTCTCGATCGACGCCGGATCGGTGCCATGCCGCTCGGCGACGACGTCGATCGTCGCGGCGACCAGGTCGGCCAGCGTGGCGACCGGCATCTTGAACACGAAGACCTCGCCGCCGCGCGCGAGCCGGGCCGCCTCCATCGCCAGCTCGACAGCACGGTCCGTCAGCATGACGAAGCGGGTCATCGCCGGATCGGTCACGGTCACCGGGCCGCCGGCCTCGACCTGCCGGGCGAAGAGCTCGATGGCCGACCCTCGAGAGCCGAGGACGTTCCCGAAACGGACACTGGCGAACGTCGTCGCGTGCGGCCCCCGGTAGTTATTGGCGGCCGTCACGAGCTTCTCGGCCACGAGCTTGCTGGCGCCCATCATCGAGGTCGGGTTGGCGGCCTTGTCGGACGACGTCAGGATCATCGTCGAGACCCCGTTGGCGAGACAGGCGTCGATCACGTTCTGGGTCCCGATGATGTTCGTCTGGGTTGCCTCGAACGGGTTGTATTCGCTCGACTCGACGTGCTTGAGCGCGGCGCAATGGAAGACGACATCGATGTCCTCGGTCGCCCGTCGGATGCGATCGCGATCGCGGATATCGCCGACGAGGAAGCGTACGTCGCGTCGCGCCCCGAGCCGCTGGCGCTGGTAGAACTGCTTCGTCTCGTCTCGTCCGAAGACTCGAACGACGGCCGCCTCGGCCTCGAGCAGGCGCTCCACGAGGCGTGACCCGATGGTCCCTGAGCCACCCGTGACGAGCACGCGGCGGCCGCTCACTGACTCAAGGTGGTTGACGGCCGTGGCCTCCTGCGCGCCGTTCAGGGCGCTCATCGCCCCGCATCTCGGCCGTGTGGGCTAGCGTACTATGCCGAGCCGACTCGGTCTCGCGGGCACTCGGTCGCGCGGGCGACAGATCAGCTGGCTGCGGCGGGGGTCAGGAAAGACTGAAGCCGGCAAAGAGCACGGATGCGAGCGCAAGTGCGACCATCAGGTTGACGACGGTCGCCACCGCAAACACCACGAGTGGCCGGACACCCGCCTCGCGGATCGCCCCGACCCGGAACTCCAGGCCGATGCTGACAAAGGCAAGCGTGAAAAACCAGACCCGCAAATCCGTGCCGGCGACTTTGACCATCGCGCCGGCCGCCTTGGGATCGACAGCCGTGTTGATGAACCACGTCGCGGCCGCCGAGGCGATGACGAAGCCGATGATGAACTTTGGGAAGCGGGCCCACAGCGCACCCAGCCCGACCGTCGCACCGGGCTTTCGCTCGATGCGGTAGACGAACCACGCGGTGAGCGCCACCGCGACGAAACCCATCATCGCGTTCTGGGTCGACTTGACGATGGCCGCGATCGCCAGGGCCTGGTCGCCGACGATCGAGCCAGCCGCCGTGACGGCCGCGGTCGTGTCGATGTTCCCGCCGATCCAGGCACCCGCGACGGGCGCCGGAAGGCCGAGGACCTGCACCAGCCAGGGCTCGATGAAGATGAGCGGCAGGGCGAACATGATCACGACGCTCGCGACGTACGCGAGCTGCTCGCGCTCGGCCTCGACGGCGCCGGCCGCCGCGATGGCGGCACTCACGCCACAGATGGAGACCGCGGCCGCGATGACCGCGCGCAGCTTGTCGTCCAGGCCGAGTCGGCCGGCGAACCACCACGTCACCAGGAACACGGTGCTGATCAGCACGATCGACTGGACGATGGACGGACCCGCCGCCCGGGCGATGACGGCGAGGTTGATCGACGCGCCGAGCAGAACAAGGCCAACCTTGATGAAGAACTCCGTGCGGAACGCGGCGGATAGCGCCTCGCGCACGCCGAGGGCCCCGAGGACCGCCCCGGCCACGAGGCCGATCACGATGGCGTAGACCGGGAATTCGATCGAGCCGACCCAGGTCGCCTGCGGGAACCAGGTCGGGACGTTGACGTCCAGAACGTGGACCAGGGCGGCAAGCCCGACGACGATCACGATCGAGAGCGCGACCGGGAGCGGGCCGGTCAGCGCGGGTCTGACTTCCCGAGTGTCGTCGGTGACGGGTCGAGCCCCATCGACGGAAGTGATAGCGCCGCTCACGGGACGAGCGCGTCGGTGATGACACCGGCCAGGACGAGGAACACGAGGATCAGGCCCACGATGGTGGCCAGCCAGTCCTCATTGATGGCCCGGCGGCCGGCGGCAGCGACCGTCGGCGGCTGGGCGCGGGCACCGGACGGCGGCTGGGTCAAAGACATCGGCGCGTCCTCACAATCCCGACATATCTAATAGGATTACCGAGGAATCATACGCCGATGCGGACCAGGGCATGACACGGACGCACACGGCCGCTGCGAGGGCCGCCAGGACCTCCTCGTCGCCGGGGCGTGCCCGGGACTGTGGTTCTGGCGCGCCCGGCGGGACTCGAACCCACGACCTTTAGGTCCGCAACCTAACGCTC
>JBDTNS010000012.1:0-17709 GCA_039933675.1 Chloroflexota bacterium | reverse complement strand
CGGGCTTCTGGTCGAACTCCATGAACACCAGGTTCCAGATCTCGAGCCAGCGCGGACACGTCTCGGAGTGGTCCGGGATGCATTCCGGGCCCTCGGAGAGCTGGATGCCGCGGTCGAAATGGATCTCGCTGCACGGTCCGCACGGACCGGTCTCGGCCATCCGCCAGAAGTTGCTGTCGTCGCCGGCGTCGACGTTGCCCCAGCGGGCCATCCGCTCCGGCGGAAGGCCGATCTCATCGCGCCAGATGTTCCAGGCGGTCTCGTCGTCCGTGTAGGTCGTGGCCGCCAGGCGGTCGGCGGGAATGCCGAACTCGCGGGTCAGGAGGTCCCACGCGAAGTGGATCGCCTCGCGCTTGAAGTAGTCACCGAACGACCAGTTCCCGAGCATCTCGAAGAAGGTGTGGTGGCGCGGCGTCCGCCCGACCTCCTCGAAATCGTTGTGCTTGCCGGCAACACGCAGACAGCGCTGGTAGTCGACGGCGCGCTTGTACGACCGCGTCTCCGCCCCGATCAGGACGTCCTTGAATTGGACCATCCCCGAGTTCGTGAAGAGCAACGTGGCGTCGCCGGCCGGCACCAGCCCGGCGCTGGGCACGGGGGTATGGCCGCGCTCGGCGAAGAACTCGACGAACCGGCGACGGATCTCGGCGGCGGGCAACGCCACGATCCGGGGATCTGGGCTCTGGACGGGAGGCGGCATCGGACGCAATGGTACTCAACCGATCGTGTCCGGCGGCCGGTGCATCGCCGCGCGGGTTGACACGGCCGGAGTCGGGCCGAATGCTTGGCCGGCATGACCCCGATCATCGAGGCCACCGGACTGCGCAAGCGCTACGGAAGGGTGGCCGCCCTGGATGGGCTCGACCTGCAGGTTGAGGAGGGCCAGGTCGTCGGGCTGCTCGGGCCCAACGGGGCGGGCAAGACGACGGCACTTCGGATCCTCGTCGGGCTCGTCGGTCCCGACGCAGGCGGCGTGACCATCGCCGGCGAACAAGTCGACAAGGGATGGGTCGCCGGCGAGCGTGTCGGCGCAATGGTCGCCACACCCGTTTTCTACCCGCACCTATCGGGCGCTGAGAACCTGCGCGTCCTCGCGGCCGCCTGGGGCTGGACCGAAGCGCGCGCCAAGGCGCGGATCGCGGCCGCGCTCGGGCTCGTCGACCTCGGGCTCGTCGGTGGTCGTGCGGCGAAGGGCTATTCGACCGGGATGCGCCAGCGACTCGGTATCGCGCTTGCGCTCCTGTCGGATCCGCCGATCCTGATCCTTGACGAGCCGGTCAACGGGCTCGATCCGGCCGGGATCGTCGAGATCCGCGATCTCCTGATCTCGCTCGCCGGGAGCGGGCGCACGATCCTCGTCTCGAGTCACCTCCTGACCGAGGTGGAGAAGACGTGCGATCACGTGACGATCGTCGACCGCGGCCGGATCGTGGCCGCCGGAACGCCCGACGCGCTCTCAGGCGGCGGCGAGCGAATCGAGCTGCGACTGGCGGCCGACACGATCGCCACCGCGCGCCGGGTCCTCGAGGCGGCCGGGTTTCGGATCACGCAGCCGCCGGATCCTGCCGAGCTGTGGGTCGAGGGCGCGCCCGATGGCTCGACCGTGGCCCGGCTCCTGGCGGCCGTCGACTGCTATCCCGACGAGCTGATCCGGCGACGCGATTCGCTCGAGGACGTCTTCCTGCGGCTGACCGGTCCACAGCACGGCCCGGTCTCGTGATGCACCTCCTCGCGGCCGACGGCGTTCGTTTCGGGCGGCGTCGCGACCTGTGGCTGCTCGGGATCCTCGTCCCGGTCCTCCTCGGGGTGATGTTCGTCTCGGGCTACAACTCGACGATCACGCCACCCGAGCAGAACTTCTCCTTCGATCCGCCGGATCCCGTCGCGGAAGCGCAGATGCGTGAACAGCAGCTCGCCGATTGGCGGCAACAGATCGCCATCGAGCTTCCGAGCTCTGCGTTCCCGGCGAGTCTCGTCAAGGTCGCGAGCAATCTCGCGCCGGTGATCCTGCTCGCGGTCTACCTCGCCACCTCGCTCGTCGCCGGCGAATTCGAATGGGGGACGGTCCGCACGACGCATCTGACGTCGAGCCGGCCGCGAACCCTCGCCGTCCGGGTGGGATTGATCGTCGGGCTCGTGGCGGTCAGCACGGCCGCCGGTCTTCTATTCGCGGCGGTCATCCCGTTCTTCCTGTCGTTCGAAGGTCGGGCACTCCAGGACTATGCCGCGCCCGTGCCCGGGCTCGCCCCTGAGGTCGGGATCCGGCTCCTCGCAGTCGTCCCGTTCGTCGCGATCCCGGTCCTCCTTGCCGTCCTGGCGCGATCGATCGCGCTGACATTTCTCCTCTTCCTCCTGTTCATCCTGTTCGACTTCGGGGTCACCGGGATGTGGTTCTGGCCATCGAGCCCCGTGCCGTGGGTCCCTGCCACGACCGTGACGGGCTCGATCGGGCGTCTGCTCGGCGGGGAGGGCTCGTCGCTGGCGGCGGTCGCACCCTCGTGGGTTGCGGTCATTGCGCTGCTGGCCTGGTCGATCGTGCCGGTCCTTGCGGCGTTGTTCCGCTTCCGTCGACTCGACATCACCGAATAGGAGGACCGCCGTGGGACTCGTCGCCAATGCGCTGGTCGTCCTCGTGGCGGCGATCCACGTCTACATCGTGATCCTCGAGATGTTCCTGTGGCGCACGCCACGGGGGCTGAAGGCATTCGGGATCGAGCAGGACTTCGCCAATCGCTCGGCGTCGCTCGCGGCGAACCAGGGGCTCTACAACGGCTTCCTCGTGGCCGGGCTCGTCTGGGGGCTGCTCGCCGCCGACCCGGTCGGGTTCCAGGTCAAGCTCTTCTTCCTGGGCTGCGTCGTCGTCGCCGGGCTCTACGGGGCGGCCACGGTCAGTCGGCGGATCCTCGTCGTCCAGGCGCTGCCGGGCGCGCTGGCGTTCGTGGCCGTGCTTCTGGCGCCGCGCTGAGGCAATTCGCGCGGACCTGGCCCATGCCCGGCTCAGAACCACCGCCACATGCGATGCAACTCGGCTGCATCACGCGGCGGTCGGCGCGCCCGAGCGCTGATGGTCAGCGTCGCCGCTCATGTTCGTCGCACCGAAGGCCCGAGGACCGCTACCGCCGATGAGACGCCGATCCCGATCCAGGCGACGACCGAGGCCGCGAGCAGATGGAAGTCGCCGATCATCAGGACGACGACGCCCAGTCGGCCCGCCAGCGCATCGCCCGCCCAGGCGCCAAGAATCGCCGCCACGAAGATGATCGCGAGGCGCCCGGACGCGGTGCCGCGGATGAGGACGAAGAGCGACCCGTGGAAGACCCCGGTCAGGCAGGCCAGGATGAGCGCCGGGCCGAGACTCACGCGCCCGAGCCGACGAGCTCGCCTGCTGTCGTAGCCACATGCGCCGCCGCCAAACCGGCCGCTCCGGCACGCGGTCGTGCGATTCGCCCGCCACCCAGGACGACGTCGCCGTCATAGAGGACGGCCGCCTGCCCAGGGGCCGCTGCCCAGACCGGCATTTCCGTCTCGACCAGCCACCGGCCGCCACGCGCCGGTTCGGAATCGGTCGCCGGGTGGACACTCGCGGCGATCGGCGTGGCGCGGTGGCGGATCCGGATCTCGGCACGGAACGGCGCGCGCCCATGGGGAGCGTCGCCATCGACGAAGCTCGCCCGCTCGAGCTCGATCGTCGTCGTCTCGAGGTCCTCACGGCGCCCCAGGGTGATCGTGTTCGTCAGCGGATCGATCCGGCTGACGTAGCGCGGCGCCCCGAGCGCGACCCCGAGCCCCTGGCGCTGGCCGATGGTGTAGGCGGGCAAGCCGGCATGCTCCCCCACCCGCTCGCCATCGCGATCGAGCAGCGGCCCCGGCTCGGGGACCCAGCCGGCCCGATCGCGCAGGGCGTCGCGGTAATCGCCGCCCGGGACGAAGCAGATCTCCTGGCTCTCGGGTTTGTCGGCGGTCGCGAGGCCGAGCCCGCGCGCGATCTCGCGCACCTCGGGCTTGGTCAGCTCGCCGAGCGGGAACCGCGCGTGGTCGAGCTGGTCCTGGCGCAGGCCGTACAGGAAATACGTCTGGTCCTTGTCGGTATCGACCGCGCGAAGGAGCTGCGCACAGCCATCCGGCCCGACGCCGCGACGCGCGTAATGGCCGGTCGCGACCGCCTCGCAGTCGTACAGATGGCGGGCACGACCGAGCAAGGCGCCGAACTTCACGTACGTGTTGCAGTCGACGCACGGCGACGGCGTCTCGCCGCCGATGTAGGCGTCGAGGAACGGCTGGAGGACGCCGGCATCGAACTCACGCTCGAGATTCATCACGTAGAACGGGATGTCGAGCGCCGCGGCGACCCGGCGGGCATCGTCGGCGGCATCGAGCGAACAGCAGCTCTTCTTGAATTCCGAGTAACTGTCCGCGACATCGTGGAGGCGCATCCAGACGCCGACCACCTCGTGGCCCTGCTCGTGGAGGAGCGCCGCCGCGACCGAGGAGTCGACTCCGCCCGACATCGCGACGAGGATCCGACTCACGCCGGCACGCCCTGCCCGAGCGGGTCTTTCGCGACCGCGACGGCACCGATCCGCATCGACGCGATGACCCGTGGGATCACGTCGCACGCGGTCGCCACCTCGTCGTCAGTCGTCGTCCGCCCGAGCGAGAGACGGAGGGCGCCGCGCGCCTCCTCCTCGGGGTAGCCCATCGCGGTCAGGACATGGCTCACCTCGGTCGAGCCGGTTGTGCACGCCGAGCCAACCGAGCAGGCGATCCCCTCGAGATCGAGCGAGAGCGCCACCGAGGTCCCGTCAGTGTCGCGCGCAACGATCGAGAGGAGGCCGGCGAGGCGCTCGGTCGGGTGTCCGGTCAGCTCGACACCGGCGACCGCGAGGACGGCGGCCCCGAGCCGGTCGCGCTGCTCGCGAAGCCGGGCGACGGTCTCGGGACGTTCGCCGCAGGTCAGGTCATAGGCGGTCGCGAAGCCGACGGCGCCGGCCACGTCCTCCGTGCCGGCGCGACGGTGGCGCTCCTGGGTGCCGCCCTGCTGCTGGGCGAGGATGTGTGTGCCGTGGCGGACGTAGAGGACTCCGACACCCTTCGGTCCCTCGAACTTGTGGGCGCCAAGCGCGACAAGGTCGGCGCCGAGCGCCTCGAGGTCGAGGTCGACGTACGGCGCCGCCTGGACCGCATCCACGTGGAGGACGACCCCGGTTCGCGCCCGGACGCGCGCTGCGATCTCGGCGATGGGCTGGATCGTGCCCACCTCGTTGTTGGCCAGCATGATCGAGACGAGGATCGTCTTGTCGTTGAGCGCGGCGTCGAGCTGGTCCGGGTCGACCCGGCCGTAGCGGTCGACCGGCAGCTCGACGACCTCGAAGCCGAACTTCTCGAGGTAGCGCAGCGTGTGCCCGACCGCGTGGTGCTCGACCGCGGAGGTCACGATGCGGTGGCCGCGCCCCTTGCCCGCCCAGGCGGCGCCTTTGAGCGCGAGGTTGTTCGCCTCGGTGCCGCCGGACGTGAAGACGACCTCGCGACCCTGGACATTGAGTCGCGCAGCGACCCGCTCGTGCGCATCGTCGAGCGCGGCCCGCGCGACCCGACCGAAGGAGTGCGCCGAGCTTGGGTTGCCGAACGATTCGGTCAGGAACGGCAGCATGGCGTCGAGCACCTCGCGGCGGAGCGGGGTCGTCGCCGCGTGATCGAGGTACATCGGCATCGGGCCGATCGTACACCCGACCCTTGCCGCGGGGGCTGGACAGGTGCAGGAAGATCACGGCATGTCCGACTGGACCGAGATCTCGATCACGCCACGCGGCCGGTTCTCGCTTGCGGCGGCACGCGACTTCGCGGGTGGCTTCCCGGCCGGTATCGGCGCCGCTTCGACGCGGGATGGACTCCTGGCCCAGTTCCCGGTCGAAGGCTGGGAGAACAGCGTCGCCGTCGACATCTGGCAGATGGATGATGGTCCCGTCCACGGCGAGATCCACGGCAACGGTGATCCGGAGACCGTTGAGCGGCAGGTCGCGCGCTCATTGTCGATCGACCACGACGGCAGCGGCTGGGAGGAAGTGGGCCGGCGCGATCCGATCATTGGCACGCTCCAGGCTCGCTACGGCTGGCTCCGCCCGGTCTGCTTCTACTCCGCATACGAGGCGGCCACGTCATTCGTGATCGGCCAGCGGATCTCGATGCGCGGGGCCCGCCACGTCAAGGACCGGCTGGCCGCCGAGGTCGGCGACTCGATCGAGATCGGCGACCAGGTGGTTCGGCCGTTTCCGCGGCCGCAACGGCTCCTCGAGGTAACCGACGTCCGGGGTCTGAGCGCGATCAAGATCGGACGCCTGCACGATCTCGCCCGGGCGGCCCTCGATGGGCGGCTCGACACCGAGCGACTGCGGGCACTCCCCGAATCGGCGGCGCTGGCCGAGCTCGAGGCGTTGCCCGGTGTCGGACCGTGGACCGCGCAGGCGATCCTGACCCGTGGCTGCGGGCTTGCGGACTCGCTCCCGCGCCACGACGAGATCAGCCGAACCGCGGTCGCCGCCGCCTATGGATTGGCGGAACCCCCCGACGACGAGACCTGGACCCGGATCGCCGACGCGTGGCGACCGTACCGGATGTGGGCGACGGTCCTGCTCCACATGGCCTGGCGCCGCAACCAACCGGCGACCCCGAGCTATCGCCAGTCGCGCGGCCCGGCCAAGCGCGGCTGATCAGCCGGCCGGGGCCGCCTCGCGTTCAGCTGAGCGCCGCAGGTCATCCGCCTGCCCCGCCGCGCGACGGCGGTCGTGCTGGGCGAGCGACCGCTTGCGCAGTCGGATCGAGAGCGGCGTGACCTCGACGAGCTCGTCGCCGGCAATGAACTCGAGCGCGTTCTCGAGCGTGATCGGCCGTGCCGGCGTGAGGCGCAGCGACTCGTCATGCGAGTGCGTCCGGATGTTGGTGAGCTTCTTCTCCTTGGTCGGGTTGACGTCCATGTCGCCCGAGCGCGAGTTCTCGCCGACGATCATTCCCTCGTAGGTCTCGACGCCGGCGCCGATGAACAGCTCGGCGCGCTGCTCGAGGTTGAACAGCCCGTAGGCGTTCGAGATGCCGGCCCGGTCCGACACGAGGACGCCGTTCGTGCGGTGCGTGACCTCGCCGGCCCACGGCCCGTAGCCCTCCCCGATCTGGTGGAGGAGCGCGGTTCCGCGGGTGTCGGTCAGGAGCTGACCGCGATAGCCGATCAGCCCGCGGACCGGGAGGACGTACTCCATCCGGACGCGGCCGTCGGTGTCGGTGGAGATCTGCTCGAGGCGACCCTTCCGCCCGGCGATCGCCGTCTGGATCTCGCCGATGTAGTCGGGCGGCACGTCAATCGTGATTCGCTCGTAGGGCTCCTGGATCGCGCCACCGACCTCGCGCAGGAGGACCTCAGGGCGCGACGCGGTCAGCTCGAAGCCCTCGCGCCGCATCTGCTCGATCAGGACGGCGAGCTGGAGCTCACCGCGGCCGCGCACCTCGAACGCCTCGCTCGAGTCGGACGGCCGGACCTCGATCGAGACGTTGCCGAGGACCTCCTTGTCGAGCCGCGCCTTGATCTGGCGACTCGTCACGTACTTGCCCTCGCGGCCGGCGAGCGGCGAAGTGTTGACGCCGAACGTCATCCGCAGGGTCGGGGCGTCGACGTCGAGTCGCGGGAGCGGGCGCGGGTCGCCCGGATCGGTCAACGTGTCGCCGATCGTGACCTCGGGGAGTCCGGCGACGCTGACGATGTCGCCCGGGCCGGCCTCGGCGATGTCGACGCGGTCGATGCCGTGCGCGGTCTGGAGACTCGTCACGGTACCCGTGAGGGTGACGATCCGACCCGGCTCGACCGTGCCGGCCGTGTCGGCGGCCTCCTCGCGGACGACGGTGATCCGCTGGCCGGTCTTGATCGTCCCGTTCCAGATCCGGCCGACAGCCATCCGCCCGACGTACTCGTTGGCCGACAGGTTCGTGACGAGGAGCTGGAGCGGGTGACCGGGGGTGTAGCTGACCGGCGGGGTGACCTCGATCAGCAGGTCGAGCAGCGGGCCAAGGTCCGTTCCCGGTTCCGCGAGGTCGCGCGTCGCCGTCCCCGCCTTCGCGTTGGTGTACACCACCGGGAACTCGATCTGGTGGGCGTCCGCGCCGAGATCCATGAACAGCTCGTAGATGTCGTCGAGGACCTCGGCCGGGCGCGCATCGCCGCGATCGATCTTGTTGATCGCGACGACGACCGGGAGCCGCCGGGCCATCGCCTTCTGGAGGACGTAGCGCGTCTGCGGGAGCGGACCCTCGGCCGCGTCGACGAGCAGGAGCACCGAATCGACCATCAGCAGCGACCGCTCGACTTCGCCGCCGAAGTCGGCGTGGCCGGGAGTATCGACGATGTTGAGCCGCACGCCCGCGTGATCGACCGTCGTCTGCTTGGCGAGGATCGTGATCCCCTTCTCGCGCTCGAGGTCGCCCGAATCCATGACCCGGTCGACGACGGCCTGATTGGAACGAAACGCGCCGGTCTGGCGCAGCATGGCGTCGACCAGCGTGGTCTTGCCATGGTCAACGTGCGCGATGATGGCGACGTTGCGTAGATCGGCGCGGATCGAGGTGGCGGTCTCGGTCGGGGTCCCGGTCTCAGGCGGGGTCGGGGCGTCGGGCACGGGCGGGTACTTCTCCAGGTCGGATGGGACGCCCGATTGTCCCATGGATGCTGGACCTCGGCCAATGTGCGGCCCTATGCTGCGACCATGGCCCGCTTCGACCGCTGCCCCAATTGCGGAAACCGGCTCGAGGCGGCCCGGGCCGCCGCCTTCCTCGGCGACATCGCCGCGTCGAACCTGTCCGGCACCTTGCTGGTGACCCACCGACAGGAGGGTCGCGCGTGACGGTTGCCGCCGTGATCCTGTCGGCATCGGCCGAAGGCTCGCTCACCGACACGCTCGGCCAGCCGCGGATCCGGCGCCTCGCCGACCTCGCCTGGTCCGGTGGCGCGCTCCCGATCGTCGTCGTCTCGCCGGATCCGGATGGAACGGTGGCGGCTGCGCTGACGGGCTCCGAGGCCGTCCATGGCGCGCCCGCCCCGCCGTCGGCCGGGCCGGTCGGCCAGATGATCCGCGGCGCGGAGCTCGCCACCGCCGAGGTCCACGACACGAGCGCGGTCCTGCTCTGGCCGGCACGGATGACGTGGGTCGGGCCTGAGACGATCACCTCGCTCATCGAGGCGCACGGCACGGATGCCGGAGCCATCCTGCGCCCGGCGTGGCACGGCGACCCGGGCTGGCCGGTCCTCGTCCCTCTCGTTCATCTCGACGTCCTGCGCGGAATCGGGCCGGACCGGATGCCCCCGGACGTGGTTGACGACCTCGCGACCGCGGTCCGCACCCGGATCGTCGAGGTCGGCGACCCGGGGGTCCTCCACGACGTGGATACCGCCCCCGACGATCTCCCGGCGTACGAGGGCCCGCCCGACCCACCGGCCGGCCACACCCACGAATGGGGCGCCGACGTCGCCGCGGAGGCGGGGCTCCCCTGACCTGGGCGCGGCCGCGAAGCCGCGAGGGCTATTCCGGGTCCGGACTGGGCGCTGCGGCCCTCGCCCGCAACAGCCCATCGCGAAACCGGGCCACCGGGACCGTGGCGGCCGCGATCCCACCGACGACGAGCCCGACGCCGAGGAGCTGGGTCGCCGACGGCGTCTCCCCCAGCAGGACGATCGCGAGCCCCATCGACATGACCGGCTGGGTGAGCAGGATCACCGAGGTGATGATCGCCGGCAGCCGCGGCAGCGAAATCGAGATCAGGAGGTAGCCCGCCGACTGCGAGGTGATCCCGAGCAGCGCCAGCCAGAACAGGCTGTGGACCGGCGGCGCCAGATCCAGATCGCCGATCGCCGTCCCGACCACGAGCGTGCAGCCCGCGATGACGAGCGTCGCGACCGCGACAGGTCCCGCCGGCCGACGTGGATCGCGCCCGCCGCGCCGGATGACGAGCAGGTAACCCGCATAGCAGAGGGCGGTGGCGATCCCGAGCACCACCCCGAGCTGCGGCGCCGCCCCGTAGGCGCCCGAGCCAACGACGCCCGAGATCAGGACGACTCCGGCCAGCACGATCGGGAGCGCGAAGAGGGTCGCGCGCGAGGGTCGCTCCCCGAGGAGCAGCCACGCGAAGAAGCCGACGAGGATCACCTGGAGGTTGCCCAGGACCGTGGCGAGCCCGGCACCGACCGCCTCGATCGCGTGGTGCCAGAACATCAGGTCGCCGGTGAAGAAAATCCCGGCGATCGCCGCGATTCGCAACGATTCGCGCGGCAGAGGACCCAACCGTCGCCGTTCGCCGAGCGCGACGATGACGAGCAGCGGCAGGCCGAAGACGGCGCGGTAGAAGGTCCCGGTCGAGGGCGAGACCGCCGCGAAGAGGTAGAAGACGCCCGAGAAGGCGATGCACGTCGCCCCGAGCAGCGCCGCCAGGCGGGGCCGCTGCGCGAACCAGACAAGCGGTCCGAGTTCGGCGCTCACGTGCCGCGCTCGGGGGCGGTCACGGTGCGGGTGCCACGTCCCGCGCGACACCGACGAAGCGCAATCCGAGCTCCTCGTACTGGCCCGGTTCCGGTATCGACGGCGCTTCGAGCATCGGGTCCGCCCCCGACTGTGTCTTGGGGAAGGCCATCACCTCGCGGATGTTCGTCTGGTGGGCGAGGAGCGCCGCCCAGCGATCGATGCCGAGGGCGATCCCGCCGTGCGGCGGCGCGCCGTACTCGAAGGCGTCGAGGACGGCCCCGAACTTCTCGCGCATCGCCTCGAGCGAATGGCCCTGGAGCAGGAAGGAACGCTCGAGGAGGTCGCGGCGGTGGATCCGGATCGAACCGCCACCGAGCTCCCATCCGTTGAGCCCGAGGTCGTACTGGAGCGCCCGGGCACGCCCCGCCGGGTCCTCGGGCGAGGGACGCGCCGGATCGCCCGACGCCGTCGCCAAGAGCGGTTCGTCCTCGGGGAGCACACCGCTGAAGGGGTTGTGGGTCGCGTGCCAGCGCCCATTGTCCGGGTCCCACTGGTACATCGGGAAGCGGTTGACCCAGACGTACGCGAGCACATTCGGATCGGCGAGGCCGAGTCGGTCGCCGAGCTCGACCCGCAGACGGCCGAGCACCTCGGCGGTCACCTCGGGCGTATCGGCGACGACGAGGATCAGGTCCCCTTCGACTGCGACCGTCTCATCGATCAGCGCGCGCTGCGTCTCGTCGGACAGGAACTTCGCGATCGGACCCTTGATCTCGCCGCCCGGCTCGAGCGCGAGGTAGGCCAGCCCCTTCGCCCCGAAGCGGCGGGCGCGCTCGGTCAATTCGTCGATTTCGCGCCGGGTGATGGCGGCCATTCCGGGTGCGACGATGGCCTTGACCCGGCCACCCGCGGCGAGGGTATCGTCGAAGACCCGGAACCCGGAGGACGGCGTCCCGTCGGGCGCCACCAGCTTCCCGCCGAGGTCGATGAGCTCCATCCCGAAGCGAAGGTCCGGCTTGTCCGATCCGAAGCGATCGAGCGCCTCCTCGAAGGTCAGCCTCGGGAACGGCGTCTGGAGGAGCGGTCGCTCGGGGACGGTCGCACGCGAGACCTCGATCGCCATCGACTCGACGAAGGCCATCACCGTCTCCTCGTCGACGAAGCTCATCTCGAGGTCGAGCTGCGTGAATTCGGGCTGACGGTCGCCGCGCAGGTCCTCGTCGCGGTAGCAGCGGGCGATCTGCATGTAGCGATCGATCCCGGCGACCATCAGCAGCTGCTTCAGCTGCTGCGGGCTCTGCGGCAGGGCATAGACCGTCCCCGGCTGGAGGCGGCTCGGGACGATGAAATCGCGGGCGCCTTCGGGAGTGCTCTTGATGAGCGTCGGCGTCTCGACCTCGATGAACCCGTTGGCGTGGTGGACCTCGCGGATCGCCTGGACCATCCGGCTGCGGAGCATGAGCCGCAGCTGCATCGGCTCGCGGCGGATGTCGAGGAAGCGGTACTTGAGCCGCAGGATCTCGTCGACCGGCGCGTCCGGCTCGTTGATGTAGAACGGCGGGGTCTTCGCCTCCGAGAGGATCTCGACCTCGGTCGCCTGGAGCTCGACCGCCCCGGTTGGCAGCTTGGCGTTCTCGGTCCCGGGCAGGCGCAGGGCGACGGTACCCGCGACGGTCACCACGAACTCGGGGCGAAGACGGCTGGCGCGTTCGTGCGCGGCCGGCGAATCGGCCTTGTCGATGACGACCTGGGTGAGCCCGTGCCGATCTCGCAGGTCGATGAAGATGAGCTGGCCGTGGTCGCGTCGGCGATGAACCCAGCCGGCGAGGCGGGCCGTCGCGCCGGCGTCGTCCGCGCGCAGCTCCCCGCAGGTGTGCGTGCGATAGGGCGTGGCGAGGCTCGGGGTGGTGTCGGTCATGGCGGGCGTATCGTAGCCGCTCGGGCACCACGGACGGCGGCGCCGCCCTGCCCGCACCACGAGGTCCCACCGTCCCGGACATCGATACGGAGGTGGCGGAGCTTCGCGGCCGCGGCGTCACGTTCGAGGACTACGACGCACCCAGGACGGAAGATGGCATCGCCACCATCGGTGCGAGTCGGGCCGCGTGGTTCAAGGATCCGCACGGCAATCTGCTCGCAGTGATTCAGTTCTTCGAGCCGGCCTGACGTCAGTCGCGTCCACACAGGGGCGAGACGCGGAACGGTCGCCGCTCAGCCGGCGACGAGCGCGGCGATCGCCTTGAGGTGCTCGGGCGTGTTCCCGCAGCAGCCGCCGACCACCGAGGCGCCGGCGTCGCGCATCGCCACGGCCGCTGCCGCCATGATCGCCGGCTCTGCGCGATAGACAGCGCGCATGTCGACGAGCTCGGGCATCCCCGCGTTCGACTTGGCGACGAGGATCACATCGGGATCGGCCGCGCGCATCCGTTCGATGACGGTGATCAGCTCGTCCGGGCCGTTCCCGCAGTTGCCCCCGACGGCATCCGCGCCCCATGCCGTCAACGACGCAACGGCCCGTTCCGGGGAGACGCCCATCATCGTGCTCCCGCGCGTGTCAAAGGTCATCGTCGAGATGAGCGCGATACCGGGCGAGACGCGACGCACGCCCTCGATCGCGGCCTTGACCTCCCGCAGGTCCGACATGGTCTCGATCCAGATGAGATCAACGCCACCCGCGACGAGCGCGGCGGCCTGCTCGGCGAAGATGTCGACCGCTTCGTCGTAGTCGAGCGTCCCGGTCGGGGCGAGGATCGCACCGCTCGGCCCGATATCGCCTGCGACGAGTGCCGTGCCACCGGCGGCCTCGACTTCGCTGCACAGCAGGATGGCCGCAGTCTGGTTGAGCTCCGCGACGCGATCCTGGAGACCGTGCAGGCTGAGGCGCATCCGGTTGCCACCGAACGTGTTGGTCATGAGGATCTGCGAGCCCGCTTCCAGATAGCCGCGGTGGATGCGCCGGATGACATCGGGCATGGTGAGGTTCCAGACCTCGGGCGGGTCGCCGAACATCAGCCCGTTGGCGAACAGCATCGTGCCCATCGCCCCGTCGGCGATGACGGTGGTGTTCGCCCCGATGAGCTCGCGCCAGCGCTCGCTCGCCGAGCCGCCGTCCGCGCGCCGGCGTTCCTCGAGCCCCGGGAACGCAGCCGCGTCGAACGGCTCCGGTTCCACGGACGGGCTGTTGAGGATGCGACGGGGTCTCATGCGCTGGTGCTCCTGCAGGTCGACCGGGCGAGTGTATCGCTTGCTCCGTAGAATCCGCCGCCTACCCCAAGGAGACCTGTGCGTGATCGACCCGCTCTCCGCCCTCGTCATCATCGCCGCCGGGATGGCGGCCGGAACGATGAACGCCATTGTCGGTTCCGGGTCGCTCATCACGTTCCCGGTCCTGTTGCTGCTCGGCTACCCGCCGCTCGTGGCGAACGTGACCAACACGCTTGGTGTCGTCCCGGGCTCGATCAGCG
The DNA here is from genome assembly GCA_039933675.1 of Chloroflexota bacterium. Taxonomy (GTDB): domain Bacteria; phylum Chloroflexota; class Limnocylindria; order Limnocylindrales; family CSP1-4; genus SPCO01. Next base: position 3,752 of record JBDTNS010000012.1, on the reverse strand, counting down.
GCTCGATCGGGTACCGACGTGAGCTCTCGGGTCAGCGGGCCAGGGCGATGCCGCTCATCTTGGCTGCGCTGCTGGGCGGCATCACCGGCGCTGGGCTCCTCCTCGTCCTGCCCGCCAGCGCGTTCGCCCGGATCGTGCCGATCCTTATCCTTGTCGCGGTCGTGCTCGTCGCGATACAGCCGCGCCTATCAGCGTGGGTCCTCGAACGCCGCGCGCGGCGGGGCCACGACGGTCAGCACAACGGCGGGCCGGTACTCCTGGCCGGCGTCTACCTGACCGGGATCTATGGGGGCTATTTCGGGGCGGCGCAGGGCGTCATTCTCATCGCCCTGCTGTCGATCCTCATCGACGACGACCTGCAGCGGCTGAATGGGCTCAAGAACGTCATCGCGGCCGTCATCAACTCGGTCGCGGCGATCATCTTCATCGTGGTCGCCCCGGTGGCCTGGGTCCCGGCGATCCTGCTCGCCATCGGTTCGACACTCGGCGGGCTACTCGGAGCCGTGGTCGGGCGACGGCTCTCGCCGTTCGTCCTGCGCGGCGTGATCATGCTTGTCGGCACGATCGTCGCGGTGAAGCTCCTGCTCGGCTAGGCGTCGTGCTGGAGCCCCGGCCGACCCTACTTGGTCTGGATGCAGCCTGCCCCGTCGTACCCCGATCGGGTGTTGTAGGCGGCGTTGCTCCAGTTGCCCTGGATCTTCCAGTCCTGGCCACCGATCGTAACGTTGCCGCCGAAGGTCCAGGCGCATTTGTCGGAGTTCTCGGCGCCCGAGGCGTCCCACCAACCGCCGTTGCGCGGATCGGTGACCGCCTCGCTCAGCTCGTGGCCGCTCACGTTGGCAACCGCCTCGAGACCCTGCGAATGGATCGTCCCCGGGTCCTGCGGATCGCAGCCTGGATCGCCGTCGAGATTGAAGAAGAAGGCGAACTGGACGGGGACGTTGTTGATGGACCCATAGCTGTGCCACGCGCAATAGCCGGCGCGGCCGCGCTTCTGGTCGCTGTAGACCGGGTAGTACCCGTTGGCGACCGGGTCCGTGATCGATCGCGCGACGACGGCGAGGACCTGCGACGTGCTCGGCGCCTTGCGCGGAGCGGACGTCTTATCGAACGTGTAACCCTGGTAGGTCACGCCGGTGCCGACTGGGCCGTTCGTGCCGGCGTATTCCGTGTTGGTGTTGAGGTATGGGATCCCGTCGACGCCGATGCCGCCGTAGAACCGGTGGAGCCCAGTGACCTTGTCGCCTGCCGAGGTGCTCCACGAGGGCCCCCAGAATATGGACTTGATCGTCGACCCCGTCATGATCGCGCCGCCGTGGTAGAGCAGGTTTGGGTTGGACGCGGCGTTGCCGGCGTGGCCGGCGCCACGGACGTGGACGATCCCCTGCGCGTCCATCACTTCTGCATCGACCGGTCTGGCAGCTGCGACACCGCTCGCCCCAAAGGCGAGGAGGATCGTCATCGCCGCGGCGAGCGATGCGGTCCGATGCAGGGCGCGACGCAAGCCGAATCCGTGGTTGGACATTGGGCTTCCTCCGGCGGGCTTCGTTGGTGGCGGCCATCGTCGCTCGCCCTCGCCCGCGGCGTCAAGACTTCAGGCCGCGATCTGGCGCGACGGTGCGCCACAAATCCGTCAGCCCTCGCCGCTCCCGTGACGGTGCGAGGCGTGCGCCCGTTCGATCTCGCGGGCGAGGTCGCCGATCGCGACCAGCTTCTGCGTCCCGGCCGGCAGGTCGCGGAGGCCAACCTCGCCACGCTCCAGCTCGTCGCCGATGATGACCGCGAAATGGGCCTGGTCGCGGGCGGCCGCCTCGAGCTGCTTTCCGAGCTTGCGGCGACCCAGTTCGGCCCGCGCCGCGATCCCCGTCGCGCGCAGCTCGGTCGCGATTCTGAGCCGCGCCACGGTGTCGTCCGGATTGGCGCCAACCACGACCGCCGCCGGCGCATTGGCCACGGGGGCCGGGGCTACACCCGCCTCCGAAAGCGCGAGGATCAGCCGGTCGATCCCGACCCCGAACCCGATCCCGGGCGTCGGCCGCCCGCCGAGCAGCTCGACGAGACCGTCGTACCGCCCGCCGCCACCGATCGCCTGTTGCTGCCCTTCGCGGCCCGCGACGTAGTACTCGAACGCGGTCCGCGTGTAGTAGTCGAGACCACGAACCAGCCCCGGTTCGAGCCGGTACCGGAGGCTGAGCACGTCGAGATGGGCGCGCACGCCCTCAAAATGCGCCGCACAGTCGTCGCACAGCCGGTCGGTGATCTTCGGAGCGGCGGCATTTAGGGCAGCCATCGCGGGGTCCTTTGAGTCGAGGAGCCGCAGGACGTTCCGCTCGAGACGTCCGCGCTCGAGCTCCGGGAGGGCGTCGCGGTGGCCGCGGTAGTAGGCAGTCAGCTCCTCGACGTAGGCCGGGCGGCAGGCCGGATCGCCGATCGAGTTGAGGTGGACCTCGACGCCCTCAAGGCCGGCGAGCTGGTAGAAGCGCGTACCGAGCTCGATCACCTCGGCGTCGATCGCCGGCCCGGGATCGCCGATCGCCTCGATGTCGAACTGCCAGAACTGGCGGTAGCGGCCGGCCTGCGGTCGGTCGTAGCGGAACATCGGCCCGGTCTCGGTCAGCTTGACCGGCTGCGGCCAGGTTTGCATCCCGTTCTGGAGGTAGGCGCGCACGATCCCGGCCGTCGGTTCCGGGCGGAGCGCCCACGTCTCGGACTCCTCGGTACGCGGCGCCAGCCGGAAGAGCTCCTTCTCGACGATGTCGGTGACCTCGCCGACCCCACGCTCGAAGACGTCGGTCAGCTCGAAGAGCGGCGTCTCGATCCGGCGATAGCCATAGCGCGCCGCGAGGTCGGCCGCCAGGCGCTCGAGGCGCGTCCACGTCGCGGTCTCGGGCGGCAGCAGGTCGCGCGTGCCGCGTGGCGCTCGAAAGGTGGGCATCGATGAGAGTCTAGAGGCTGGGGCGCGCCGCGCGCCGCGGGTCATCCGACGTCGCGCTGGACGCTGATGACGTCCTTGAGCGTCTCGATCCGGCCCATCACGCGGGCCAGCTGCGAGACCGAGGCGACCTGGATCGTGGCGGTGACGACCGCGGTGTGATCGGACGTCACGCCGACATGCGCGGCGACGATGTTGACCTTGTTCTCGGCGACGACCTGGGTGATGTCGCTCAGCAGACCGGTCCGGTCGTACGCCTCGACCCGGATGGCGATCGGGTACGTCTCGGTCGGCGCGGATTCCCACTCGACGTCGATGAGGCGGCTGACCTCGCGCTCGTTGACGACCGTCGGGCAGGTCTGAAGGTGGACGGTCACGCCCTTGCCCCGCGTGATGAAGCCGACGATCGGGTCGCCGGGGATCGGGTGGCAGCACTTGGCGAAGCGGACGAGGAGGTCGCCGACGCCCTTGACCCGGATCCCGCCCGTCCGCTCCTGTTTCTGGGGCGGCGCGACGGTCGGCAGCGTGCCCTGCGTGTCGTCGACGACGCCGAGGCGCATGACGACGGTCTGGGCGCTGACCGCCCCGTAGCCGATCGCGGCAAAGAAGTCGTCGAGGGTGTCGTACGTGTAGTGCTTGGCTACCTCGGCGATCTGGTCCGAGCCGACGGACGAGATCGAGGTCCGCGCCAACCGTCGCAGCTCGCGCTCGAGCGACTCGCGCCCGTGGACGATGTTCTCGTCGCGATCCTTGCGCTTGAACCATTGGCGGATCTTCTCGCGGGCATGGCTCGTCTTGACGACGTTCATCCAGTCGCGCG
>JBDTNS010000011.1:0-18387 GCA_039933675.1 Chloroflexota bacterium | reverse complement strand
GCGGCGGGGCGACCGATCCCCGCGCTCGTCGAACGCGACATCGACACCGATCCGGTTTGGCAACGCGCGTATCTCGCCTCGATCCCGGTCGTCGAGCTCGGCGACCGTCGAATCGAGCTTGCGACGAGCGTCGCGAAGCTTCGGCGCCTCCTGGCCGACGTCCTCGACGCCTGATCGAACCGATGGCAGGCACCGACCTTTCGATCCTCGTCGCTCTCGGCGCAGGTGTCATCAGCTTCCTCTCGCCATGCGTCCTACCGCTCGTACCGGCGTATCTCGGTCAGCTGACGGCGATCGCGGTGGCCGGCTCGGTGGATGGCGCGCGGCCATCACGCTGGCTGGCGATGCGGCACGCGCTCGCATTCGTGGCCGGGTTCGGGGCCGTCTTCACGATCATCGGGATTGCGGGGACCTTCGCTGCCGGCCCGCTCGTCGACTACCTGCCGGCCCTGCGCACGATCGGTGGGGTCGTGTTGATCGTGCTCGGGCTCGACCTTGCTGGACTCCTGCATCTCCCCGGTCTCCAGCGAACCTGGCGTCCGCTCGACGCCGGGGCGGCAGGATCCCTCGCCACGGCCACGGGTTCCATCGCGCTGGGGGGCGGCAGCGGCCGGCCGACGCTCGGCGATCGGCTCGGCGGTCACGTCGTCAGCTCGCGCGGCGGCTGGCTTGCGTCATTCGGGCTCGGTGCGATCTTCGCGGTGGGCTGGACGCCGTGCATCGGGATCATTCTCGGCGGGATCCTGACGATGGCGGTCACGTCCGGCAAGGAGCTTCCCGGCACGGTGCTGCTCGTTGCGTACACGATCGGACTAGGCGTGCCGTTCCTGGTGATCGCGGCCGTCTATGACCGAGCGCCACGGCTGATGGCACCGCTCGTCCGGCACGGCCGGGCGGTCGCCTTGATCGGCGGGCTGCTGGTCGTGTCGATCGGCATCGCGATGGTCTTCGACTGGCTGGCGCTCCTTCCGCGCTACTTCAACTTCAACACCGCCATCTGATGGCCGAACGACCGGAGTTCAGTCACAAGCGCGAGCGTCATGGCGTGATCGGGCCGTTCAGCGGTCGCCAGCTGGTGCTCGCGTTCGCGGTGGTCGTCGTGGCGGTCGTCGTCGTCGTCGGGGTGACGACGCCGCTCGGCACGACGGGTGGCACGCCCGCGGCGGTCAATCCGCGGCCGACGGCCTACGTCCTCTCGGCACCGCCGCCGGTCGGGCTCCGAGTCGGGGCGACCGCGCCGGACTTCTCGGTCAGGAACGCGGACGGCTCCACGTACCAGCTCGCCGACCTGACCGGCAAGCCGATCGTGCTTGCCGATCTACGCGGCAAGGCGGTCTGGGTCAACTTCTTCACGACGTGGTGCGCACCGTGCCAGGCGGAAGTCCCGATCCTGCGTGATGTCTCGGCCCGATTTCGCGATCGCGGGCTCGTGCTGGTCGCGATCTCGACCCAGGAGACGACCCCGCAGAACATTGCGGCCTACGCGGCGCGCTACGGGCTCGACTACACGATCGGCTTCGACGGCTCGGGCAAGATTTTCGACGCCTACCGAGGCTATGCGATCCCGACGCAGCTGTTCATCGACCCGACCGGGGTGATCGCGTCGATCGTCCAGGGTCCGCTCGACGCTGCCGGGGCGGCCGCGCAGATCGAGGCGATCCTGCCGCGTGGCTCGGGCGGCGGCTCGGGGCCGAGCGGGATGGCGCCGAGCGGCAGCCCGACACGCTGAATCTGGGCTACTCGGCCTCGTAGCGAAAGCGGTCGCGATCGCGGACGAGGCGGCCGATCGGCTGCTTTGCCTCATGCGAGAGAACGACGATCCAGTCCTCCTCGACCGCCTGGGTGAAGAGCTCGACCTTGCGCGTGACGGAGTCGAGCGGGAAGTCGTCGAACGACGTGACCCAGCGCGGGTTGGCCGCCCACGGACGCATGAGCAGGTCGCCGAAGAAGGCGAGCGTTCGGGCGCCATCGCCGATTCCACGCACGACGATCGCCTGGTGACCGGTCGAGTGGCCGCCGGTTGGGACCACCGTCACGCCTGGCATGATCTCCTGCTCGCCGTCGACCCAGCCCTGGGTCCCCCATTGCTTGACGAGGGCCAGCTCCGGCTGGACGTACGAGGCCACGAGACGCGGATTGTCACCGAGCGCAACCTCCCATTCGGCATGTTGCGCGACGATCTTCGCGTGCGGAAAGGCTCGCTCGCCGTCGGCTCGCAGCAGGCCACCGGCGTGGTCGAAATGGAGGTGGCTCATCGCCACGATGTTGACGCTCTCGGGCGCAAACCCGGCGGCCTCGAGCGTCGGCACGATCCACGGGCCCTCGTAGGCGCGCATGTCGCGTGTCTTGTCGTCGAGCCGGGTGCCGATCCCGGTCTCGACCAGGACGCGGCCGGACGCGGTCTCGATCAGCAGACAGTTGAGCGCCTGGAGGAGCCGCCGCTTGTCGTCGACCTCCTCTCCGACCAGTCCGCCCCACAGCACCCATGGCACAGGCCCGAAGAGCGTCCCGGCGTCGGAGCGGAACGTCCCGGCCTGAACGAGCGCGACGCGGACGTTGCCGCCGAGCTCGCGTGACCAGTCGACCGTGTCGTTGATCGCCATCGACTACTTGCGCACCGGCTCCCCGGCGGGCCGGCCGGCGTCGAAGTCGCGGTGGAAAGCCGAAGCAGTCGGCTCCGATTGGCCCTGGTACTTCGAACCGAGCTCGGGCGAGCCGTACGGCCGGTCGACGGGGCTCGACATCTTGAAGAAGCTGATCTGCCCGATCCGCATCCCGAAATAGAGCGCGATCGGGAGGTTCGCCACGTTCGACAGCTCGAGCGTCAGGTTGCCCTTCCAGCCCGGGTCGACATAGCCTGCGGTCGAGTGGATGAGGAGGCCGAGCCTCCCTAAAGACGACTTCCCTTCTAGCCTCGAAACGAGATCGTTCGGCAATTCGACCCATTCGTGGGTCTGGCCGAGGACGAACTCGCCCGGATGCAGGATGAACGGCTCGTCATCGGCGATCGTCAGCATTTCCGTCAGGTCGGGTTGCGGGGCGCGGACGTCGATGAACGCGTAGCGGTTGTTGCGGAAGACCCGGAACGACCGGTCGAGGTGCAGATCGACCGACGAGGGCTGGAGGTCCTGCGGGTCGTACGGGCGAATCGTGACCGTACCGGCCTCGAGGGCGGCGCGGATGTCGCGGTCCGAGAGGACGCTCACTTGACGAGCGCCCCGGTGCCGCGCTCGGCGTAGAGAGTGTCGACCTCACGCTTGAGTGCTTCGAGGTCCTCGAAGCTCTGGTAGACGCTGGCGAAGCGGATATAGGCGATCTGGTCGATCCCGCGGAGCTGCTCCATCGCAAGCGCGCCGATCCGCGACGAGGGCACCTCGCCGACACCCGCCGCGCGCAGCTCGGCCTCGATCGCGTCCGCGGCAGCCTCGGCGGCGCCATCGGGTACCGGGCGGCGGGTCAGCGCCTTGCGCAGCCCCGAGACGAGCCGGTCGCGATCGAATTCCTGGCGGGCGCCGTCGCGCTTGATGACGATCAATCGGGCGGCCTCGACCCGTTCGTACGTGGTGAACCGCATGGCGCACGCAGCACACTCGCGCCGGCGCCGGATGGTGGCGGAATCATCGAGATCGCGCGAGTCGACGACCCGGGTCTCCCGTTCGCCGCATTGGGGGCAGCGCATCGCTCTCCTGTTGCCTCGTACCACAAGGGATAGTGGTGTGTGCCGAGAATACCACTAGATGGTGTGGTCTGGCCGTATCCTCGACCCTACTCCTGACCCGCCTTCTGGGCGCTGACCTCGAAGTGGAAGCCCTGGGCATCGAGGGCATGGCGGGCGATCGCCTCACGGGCATGGATGAGGTTGAGGTAACCGCGTTTGATCGATGTCTGCGCCTCGAGCTCCCGCGGTCCACGACGGGCATTGATCATGATCGAGGTCCCGTGTTCGACCATCGCGAGGGCACGGCCCGCCCGCTCGAGCTCGGCGACGAGCTCCGAACGCAGGCTCATCGCCTTGCGCGGGCCGCGCAGCGAGCGGGCCTCATCGGCATAGCGTTCGACAGCGTCGGTCGCGGCGGCCAGCGTGTCGCCGATCGTGTCCGGGCCGACCTGCCGGCGCCGAACGGCATCGATCTGGCCGGCCGCCCCATCAAGCGACGCATCGACCCTGGCGGCGAGGTCCGTGACGCCCGCCCGGAACTGCTCGAGCTCCCGGGTCCGCGCCACGATCCGGCCCGTCCCCCGAAGGACATAGGCGAGTCCCGCCGCCAGGGCGATGAAGGCGGCGATCGGCAGGAGGACGGCGAGTTCCATCCCGGGCGCGCTCAGCCCGACCGTGCACGAAGCTGCTCGAGGAGGGCGTTCACAACCTCGAATAGGTCGCCCACGACGAAGAGGTCGGCGAATTCGCCGATCGGTGCGTCAGGGTCGCGGTTGATCGCGACGATCGCGCCCGACGTCCGCATCCCGACCTTGTGCTGGATCGCGCCGCTGATCCCGAGCGCGAGGTAGAGCTCGGGCTTGACGATCTTGCCGGTCTGGCCGATCTGCTGGCTGTACGGGATCCAGCCCGAATCGACCGCCGCCCGGGTCGCGCCGACGGCGCCGCCGAGCGCATCGGCGAGCTGTTCGACAATTGCGAACCCGTCCGGGCCGCCGACGCCACGCCCGCCGGCCACGATGATCCGCGCTTCTTCGATCGGGGCCGCGGCGCCGGCCTCATTGACGCGTTCGGTCACCGGGACCAGGGGAAGCGTCTGTGCATCGTCGACGGTCCGCGGCTCGACCCCGCCCTTCGTCGACGCCGGGGCCGCCGTCGTCACATTCGGGCGGACCGTGATGATGCCGCGACCGTCGGTGAACCCCGAAGTCGTCAGGAGCCTGCCACCAAAGACGCTCATTTCGACCGCCGGACCGGCATCGGTCCAGGCGACCGAGGTCGCGTTGACGAGGACGCCGAGACCGGTCAGCCCCGAGATGGCGCCGGCGAGATCGCGGCCGTCGCTCCCGGCACCCGTGAAGATCGCATCCGGGGCTTCGGTGGCGAGGAGGTTTGCGATATGACGTGCCGCGACCGCCGACCAGGCGTGTTCCGCGGCATCGGGATCGGCGATTGCCCAGACGACAGGGAGATACGCGGCCAGCTCGTCGGCAGCAACCGCCGGATCGGCGGCGATGACGATCCCGACGACGTCGTGCTTGCTTGCCTCGGCCAAGCCCCGAACGAGCGTCGCGGCCTCCATGCTGATCCGGGCGAGGCCGCCGTCAGGCCCCGGTTCGGCAACGACCCACAGGGCGCCCATCAGATGAGCCGCCGGTCGGCGAGGAAATCGACGATGCGCGTGGCGCCATCGGCCGGGCTGCCGCGGACGACCTCGGTGGCCGCGCGGGCCGGTGGCAGCCGGCTGTCGAGGACCTTCGTTGTCGCGGCCGCCTCCCCGACCGTCGCCGGATCGAGGCCGAGGTCGCCAAGCGAGCGGGACGCGATCTCCTTGGAGCGCGCCGCCATGATCCCCTTGAGCGACGGGTAGCGCGGCTCGCCGAGCGCCTGCGTGCCCGAGATGAGGACTGGCAGCGGTGCCTCGAGCAGGTCGTAACCGGTCGCGTTGATCCGCCGAACCCGGACAGTACGCCCTGCCATGTCGGGTTCGATGCGAGCGGCATAGGAGAGGTACGGCAAACCGAGCAGCGCCGCCACCGAGGCGGGCACGATGCCGCCGACCCCGTCGGACGCATCGACGCCGGCGAAGATCATGTCGTACTCGACCTCGCGGAGCGCAGCGGCCAGGACCCTGGCGGTGGAAACATGGTCAGAGCCGGCCAGCGCCGGATCGGTCACGTGAATCGCCCTCGTGGCACCCATCGCAAGCGCCTTGCGGAGGGTTTCAGGTGCGTTCGTCGGGGCCATCGACAGGAGCGTGATCTCACCCTCGCCGGCCGCAGCGACGAGCTTGAGCGCGGCCTCGAGGACGTATTCGTCGTTCCCGTTGACGACCGTGGGCGCGGCGGCCCGGTCGAGTCGAGAGTCGGGGCCGAGGCGTTCACCGGCGGAGGCGGGATCCGGCACCGGTTTCACAAGTACGACGATCTGCACGAAGCAGTCTTCCTCTCTGCCGGTCAGCTGCCCTTGCCGAGCAGCGCCCGCGCGACGACCAATCGTTGGATCTGCTGGGTTCCTTCGTAGAGCTGGGTGATCTTCGCGTCACGCATCATCCGCTCAACCGGGAACTCATCGATGTAGCCATACCCGCCGAGCACCTGGACAGCGTCGGTGGTGACCCGCATCGCGGCGTCCCCGGCCACGAGTTTACACAGCGCCGACCAGCGGTCGGCATCGGGCGCGCCGGCGTCGATCTCGGCGCACGCCTTGTAGAGGAGCTGTCGGGCGGACTCGGTCGAGGCGTCCATGTCGGCGAGCATCGCGGCGATCATCTGCAGGTCACCGATCCGCTTGCCGAACTGCTTCCGATCGCGCGCGTAGGCCGTGGCGACCTCGAGCGCGCCCTGCGCGATCCCGACGGCCTGGGCGGCGATCCCCGGACGGCTGCGTACGAATGTCGCCATCGCGATCTCGAAGCCGTCGCCCTCGACCCCGATCAGGTTCGCCGCGGGGACACGAACGCCATCGAAGGCGAGCTCGGCGGTGGGACTGCCTCGGAGTCCCATCTTGTGCTCGATCCGGGTGACTTCGAACCCCGGCGTCGGGACCTCGACGACGAAGCAGGACAGCCGCCGGTGACGGTCGGCTTCGGGGTTGGTGACGGCGAAGACCGTGATGAGGTCGGCGACCGACCCCTGGCTGATGAACCGCTTCGAACCGGTGATGACGTAGTCGTCGCCCTCGCGCACGGCGCGGGTGCGGATCGCGGCGACGTCCGAGCCGGCCTCGGCCTCGGTCAGGGCGAAGGCGATCAGCTTGTCGCCCGACGCGAGCCCGGGGATCCAGCGCTCCCGCTGCTCGTCGCTCCCGGACTCGAGCAGCGGAAGCGAGCCGAGCTCCTGAACAGCGACGATCAGGCCGGTTGTCGCGCAGGCGCGACTCAGCTGCTCGATGGCGAGACAGACCGAGAGAAGGTCGCCACCCAGCCCGCCGTACGCCTCGGGGAATGGCAGCGCCAGAATGTCCTGGGCGGCGAGAAGCTGTCGCAGGTCCTCGGGAAATGTCGCGGTCCGGTCGATCTCCGCCGCCCGCGGCGCGACCCGATCGTCGGCGAGGGTACGGACGGCGTCGCGAAGAAGCGTTTGCTCCTCGGTCAGACGGTACGTGGGCGGCGTCGATGCGGTCACCGCGGCCATCGTAGCAGCCCTGGTGGCCCGCACGGTCGTCAGCCCGGACCCTTGGCGCGTTGCCATCTGACCGGCAGTCGCCGCTCCCGGGCTGCCACGCTCCCAGGTCATTCCTCCACCCTTCGCCGGATACGACGGCGGTTCGTCGTATGCGAGCGCGTGGCCGCCTTCGACCCTCAGATCGGTGGCGACCACGCTCAGACGAGCGCCCGAGCGACGAACTGGTCGCCAGGACCCGCTGGAACTCGGCACAACACGAGCCATGCTCGAATCTGGCGAGATTCGTCGGAGGTCACATCACCGGCAGTTGCCGCTCCGCCGGGACGGCCGCGATCCGCGCCGCAAGGACCTCGCTGATGTCCATGGCGTTGACCGCCGTCCCGCCGGGGGCTGCGGCGAGACCGTCGCTCATCATGACCATGCAGAACGGGCACGAGGTCGCGACGGTTTCGGCGCCGGTTTCAAGGACCTGGCGAGTCCGTTCCTCGTTGATCCGGGTGCCGCGCGTCTCCTCCATCCACATCCGGCCGCCACCGGCGCCGCAGCAGAACGTGTTCTTGCCAGATTTCGTCATCTCGGTGATCGCGACGCCCGCAGCGCCCAGCACGTCCCGTGGCGCGGCGATGATGTTGTTGTAGCGGGCGAGGTAGCACGAGTCGTGAACGGTGACGCTCCCCGGGCGATGATCGCCGGTCTCGGAGCCTGCCTCCTCGGGGAGCGTCGCGAGCCGTCCCGACGAGACGAGCTCGGCGAGGAACGTCGAGTGATGGACGATCCGGTAGTTGCCACCCAGCTGGCCGTATTCGTTGCCGATCGTGTTGAAGCAGTGGGGGCAGGCCGTGACGATCGTCCGCTCCCCCATCCCGTAGCGGTCGAGCGTCTCGACGTTGCCGGCCGCCAGCATCTGGAAGACGTAGTCGTTGCCCATTCGCCTTGCCGGGTCGCCCGTACAGGATTCCTCCTGGCCGAGGATCGCGAAGCGAACGCCGGCCGCGTGGAGACACGTCGCGACGGCCCGGGCGACCTTCTGGTTGCGCGTGTCGAAGGCGGCCGCGCAGCCGACCCAGTAGAGGACGTCGAGCTCGCCGAGCCGGTCGTCGGCGGCCATCGAGGCGACCGTCGGCACCTCGAAAGCGAGTGGCTTCGTCCAATCGAGTCGCGCGGAGGCGGGCTGGCCCCATGGATTGCCCTGGTTCTCCATGGAGCGGAACGCGTTCGTCAGTTCGCTCGGGAAGCGGCTCTCCTCGAGGACGAGGTTGCGGCGCAGCCCGACGATCTTGTCGACGTGTTCGATGAGCACCGGGCATGCCTCGACGCACGCGCCGCAGGTCACGCAGTCCCACACAGCGTCGTAGGGAATCGCATCGTCGACAATAGGCTTGGCGAGCGCCGTCGCCGCGATGGTCGTGTCGTCGAGGCCGTAGGTGTCGCGAACGATCGGCGAGTTCGGGATGATGTCGATACCCCGCTCCGCAGCCACTGACATGTGGCGGATCCCCATGATCAGGTCCTTGGGGTTGAGCGGCTTGCCGGTGTTGTAGGCGGGGCACGCCTCCTGGCAGCGCCCGCACTCCGTGCAGGTGAAGCCGTCGAGCAGATCCTTCCAGCCGAGGTCCTGGAGGGTCTTGAGTCCGAACGTGGCGTTCTCGTCCTCGAGGTCGAGCTGCGGCAGCTCGCCGCGCGGCGCCAGTTTGCGCAGGTAGATGTTCGGCATCGCGGTCGCGATGTGCAGGTGCTTGCTGAACGGCAGGTAGCACAGGAACACGACGACGAATGCCATGTGGCTCCACCACAGCACCGCGAACGCACCCTGGAGCACCGCCGGCGAGAGCGATCGGAGCGGATTTGCCATGACGTTCGAGATGAAGGCGCCCGAGATCTCCCCGTGGGCCGCGACCTGGAACACCTGGGCGACGAGCTCTGCTGCGACGACGCCACCGATCAGCCCGAGAGTCAGCAGCGCGTCTCGATTGAGCGTCAGGCGCGCCGGCTTGAGAACAAGCCGGCGGTAGTACGCCCACGCAATCGAGCCGATGACAATGACCACCACGACGTTCTGCATCGCGCTGATCGCCGTCCACAGCAGGCCGTCGAACGGGAGCTTGACGATCGCCTGGATGATTCCGCCGGTCACGATATCGGCGGTTCCGATCGTGAGCAGGACAAAGCCCCAGAAGATCCCGGCATGCATCAGGGCCGCGACTGGGTCCTTGAACATCTTCCTCTGGACGAACGCGTACTCCACGAGCCCGACCACGCGCGCCGGCACGTTCGCGAAGGGGCGCGACGGCCGCGCGACGGCGAAGACCCGCAGGTGACGCGCCATCACGAGCGCGAAGAAGACGACGGAGCCCCAGAAGAGTGGGAAGACGAGCGGATACGCCGGGACGTCGTTGAACGGGGGGAACATCAGCGCTCGGTGCCTCCGTCGTCGCCGGTTGGGGCGGCCATTGTGGCGTGATCGTACGGGCCGGCGAGGGTGTCGAGGGCGTGATCGAGCACGCCGGCGATCGCGTCGATCGACTCAAGGGCGCCCTTCGAGCTCCCCGGCAGGTTCACGATGAGGCTGCGACCCCGGACACCGACGACGGCGCGCGACAAGTCGGCGAATGGCGTTGTAGCGCGTCCGGCAGCGCGCATCGCCTCCGCGAGCCCCGGAACCTCGTAGTCGATGACGTCCTGGGTCGCCTGCGGCGTCACGTCACGCGGCGTCAACCCGGTGCCACCGGTGGTGACGACGAGCGGATGTCGCGACGCTCCGTCGGTCAGGGCGGCCCCGATCGCGGTCCGGTCGTCGGCGATCACGAGGCGCTCGACCGCGAACCCGAGGGCCGCGAGCCGCTCGCCGACCCGGACGCCCGAGGTGTCCTCCCGGACGCCGGCCGCGGCACCATCGCTCGCCGTGATGACCAGGGCGGTACGGGCGTGGCGTCCGTGGCGGATGTCATGGGTCATCGATCTGTCACCCGTTGCCGCGATGCTTCGACCCCACCCGGCCCGCGACGCGCGCCCCCGGTCGCGGCCTCGAGGGGGCAGCATCCGCGTCCGGCGCGGCGGCCTGCCGCACCCAGGTCCCACTCTTGCCGCCGGTCTTCGAGACGAGCCGGACCCCGCGGATCTCGACCCCGCGCTCGACGCCCTTGACCATGTCGTAGATCGTCAGCGCTGCCACGGAGGCGGCGGTCATCGCCTCCATCTCGACGCCGGTCTGGCCCGTCGTCGCGGCCTCTGCCCGGATGCGCAGGACCCCCGCGGAGCGGTCCGGCGTAATCGCCACGACAAGGTCCGTCAACGCGAGCGGATGACAGAGCGGAATGAGCTCGCTTGTGCGCTTGCCACCCATGACGCCCGCCAGCTCCGCCACACCCAGGACGTCGCCCTTCGCCCCGCCGCCGTCGATGACCAGGCTCATCGTCTCGGACGAGACTGCGACGGCCGCTTCAGCCACCGCGCGCCGGGCGGTCACGGGCTTTGCCGAGACGTCGACCATGCGCGGCCGGCCGGCACGATCGAGGTGGGAGAGGCGCCGACGTTCGGCGCGCGGTTGCGGTCTCGATTCCATCGGATCCTCCGCAGTGGGAACGCTGGGCGTCAGGGCGGCGGTTGCATCATGCGCGGTCGAGCCACCAGAGCGCGACCTCGGCGCCCGCGGGGAGCGTGTCGTCGTCCTCGGAGATTACGGCCAGCGCGTCGGCGGCGGCGAGCGAGGAGATGACGTGACTCCCCTGCGCGCCCGCCAGACGAACCCGGACACGGCCCCGGTCGTCGCGGATCGGCGAGCCGTCGGCGTCACGTTCCGACTCCACGCGCAGGAAGGCACGCCGGCCGTGGCTCTTGCTGACGGCCTCATCGATGACCGCGCGATCGACGGGTCGGAGGAGGTCGCGGCGGCCGGCCAGCCGGCGTATCGCGGGGCGGACGAAGAGCTCGAAGGTGACCGCGGAGGAAACCGGGTTGCCGGGCAGGCCGAAGAGGAGAACCGGCGCGCCGCCGTCGGGTCGTTCGGCCGTTCCGAAGGCGAACGGCTTGCCGGGTTGAACGGCGACACGCCACAGGTCGATCCGGCCGATGGTCTCGAACGCGGTCCGGACGACGTCGTACGGACCGACCGAAACGCCACCGGCGACGATCAGGGCGTCAGCGCCGGAGGCCAGCCCGCGTCGGAGCCGGGCCACGACATCGTCGAGACGGTCCGTTGCGAGTCCGAGATCGATGGGCTCCCCGCCGGACACGGTGACGAGCGCGCGAAGGCCGGGTCCGTTCGCGTCGGGGATCCCGGCCAGCCCAAGGGGTTCGCCAACCGACCGGATCTCGTCGCCCGTCGCGAGGACCGCGATGCGCGGGCGCTGGTGGACGACGACCTCCGCAACGCCCGCACCCGCCACGAGCGTCACGGCAGCGGCCGTCAGCGCGGTGCCCGGCTCGAGCAGGATGGCGCCCGCCACGAGATCGCTCCCCGCGTCGCGGACCGACCCTCCCCATCGGACCGGCTCGTGCACGAGGCAGGCCGCCGGCGGTGGCCCAGTCGCGTCGCGGCCGCGCAGGCCGAGGTTGCGCGCGCCGTCGATCGGGGTGGTCGCCTCGACCGGGACAACGGCATCGGCCCCTGGTGGGAGGCGGGCGCCGGTCGCGATGCGGACGCATGTCCCGGGCTGCACCGTGACGTCCGGTGTAGCGCCGGCGGCGAGATCGCCGATGACGCGAAGCTCCAAGGGGGCCGCGTCGGTGGCTCCGGCCGTGTCGGTAGCCTGGATCGCGTAGCCGTCCATCGCGGAGTTTGCCCATGGCGGTAGCGAGAGCGCGGCCGTCACCGTCTCCGCGACGACCCGGCCGAGCGAGTCCGCCGTCGCAATCCGCTCAGTCGCGACCGGTCGAGTTGCCGCGAGAATCGACTCGCGCGCGGCCTCGACGCTGAGCAGGCCGGGCGCCGGCGAGACGCTCACGAACCCGGCTCCACGACCACCGCCCGCGACGCCGGGCTGACCTCGAGGACAGGGGGCGCGGCGCGTCGACCGGCGAACCACGCCACGACCAACGACAGGCCGATGATCACGGCCCCGACCACCGTCGCTGTCTCATCCCAGAACTGGAACGGGAAGAGCTGCACCAGGCGGTCCGTCAAGGGGTTGAAGAGGTACGAGCCGGCCGGAAAGAAGACCTCGTGGAAGACTTCGAAGAGCCAGTCGAAGGCGACCAGTCCGACCGCGCCGGCGACGACGATCCCGACCGTCAGCCCGAGCGTCCCGCGCCGGACCGCGCGCCAGGTTCCGGGACGATCGCCGCGCCGCACCGCCGCGACCCCGAGCACAAGGAGAGAGAGGGCGGCGAGGGTCCACAGTCCGCGAAACACCGTCCGGACGTCCGCCATGTGCACGCGCTCACGCTCGTTGAGCACCGGCTGACCACCGACCTCGACCGCGAAATCGCCACCGACCACGAGGTCGGCAAGGATCGCGTCGGTCGCGCTCCGCAGCTCGGTGGTCGTATAGCGCGTCCAGGCCGTCGCCTGTGCTCGATCCTGCTCGAAGGAAACCCACGCGGGTGTCAGGAACGGCACGATCGCAATGGTGACGATGACGATGGCGGCCGCGACGCCGATCAGCACTGAACCGAGTCGCTCGCCGATGGTCTTCACCGGCCCATCCTAGCCCGTCCGGGACGGGCCGACGCCGGGGGCTATTCGTCCTCGAGCGTCTTCGCCTGCTCCCACCAACCCTCGACCGTCAGGTCGGTCGGTGGGTCGACCTTGAGCTCCTTGGCGGCACGGGCGACGCGCGCACGAAAGGCCGCGAGCTCGAGACGCACGATCGCGCCGAGTCCTTCGATCCCGGCCTGGATCATCAGCTGATGATCGTCGGGGCCGAAGCTTGCGAGGTTGAGCATCAGCGCCTCGTCGCGCCAGGTCAGGACGTCGGTCGTGTCCGCGACGATCTGGTCGGCGAGTGTCTGACGGCGCGTCGGCGTCTCCGAGACCTCCAGGAGGAGACCCGTGGTGAAGATGCCCTGGCGATCGAGTCGGGCCAGGTGGACGGGCTCGATGCGGGTCAGTTCGTCGATCGGTGGCACGGTTCGGCGGAGCCTCCAGGATGGACCGGGTCAGCCACGATCATGCCATGGTTCGGGTATCGTTCGCGAGGCCCCGGCCCGACCACATCCCCCTTCCACGGGAGTCATCGATGCATCTGACGCTGCGCGCGTCAGGCTCCTCCGGCTGGCTGCCCGCGTCGATCCTCGCCATGGCGACGGCGGTCGTGCTTGCCATCTACGGCACGCCGATCGCCCAGATCGGGGTCTTTGCCGTCTACGTCGTCCTCGGCCTGGCCCTCCCCGGGTTGCTCTGGGTCCGGCTGCTCCGTGGGCGCTCGGCGCACATCGCCGAGGATGTCGCTCTCGGCCTCGCGGTCGGGTACAGCCTCGAGATCGCCGCTTATCTACCGGCGCGTGCCGTCGGTGCGCCGCTTCTCGTCGCGGTCTGGCCGATCGCGACGATCATCACCTTTGCTGCGCTGCCGCGGCTTCGTCGCCATTGGCACGGGCGCGGCGAACGAGCACCCGCCTGGTGGTCGTGGTCGCTTGCGGCAATGCTCGGCTACCTGCTCCTGTACGCCGCCGGCACGTTCTTCGCCCAGCATCACCTGACCGGCACGGACACGCCGTACGTGGACATGCCGTTCCACCTCGCGCTCATCGCCGAGCTTCGACATCACATCCCGCCCGACGTGCCGTACGTGACCGGGGTACCGCTCGCCTACCACTGGTTCTTCTATGCCCACGCGGCGGCGGCCAGCTGGGTGACCGGGATCGAACCCGTGACACTCCTCTATCGGCTCGCCGGGTTGCCGATGTTCGCCACCTTCGTCGTCCTGACGGCGTCAGCCGCGCACCGGCTGACGCGAGGCTGGTGGAGCGGTCCGCTCGCGGTCGCGATCGCCCTCTTCGGGGCGGTGGCGGGTCCATTCGGCTGGATCGCAGATTCGGTGCCGGACACGCAGATCCTTCGCTCGACCTGGATCAGCCCGACGAACCTCTTCGGACTGGCGCTCTTCTCGGCCGTCATCGTCGTCTTCCTCGACCTGCTGCGGTCCGAGGCGGCGACGCCGCGCCGGCGGTGGGTGCTCGCGGTCGTCCTGCTGTTCGGCGTGGCCGGCGCAAAGGCGACGGAGCTCCCGCTGCTCATGCTCGGCTTGCTCGTCGTCCTCGTCGGGTTCGCCATCGGCCGGCGACAACTCCATCGGAACGCGGCGATCGGCTTCGTCCTCGTTTCGATCGCCTTCGGACTCGCGACGGTGCTCCTGTTCCGAGGCGCGTCGCTCGGTCTGTCGATCGGCCTCGGCGCCGCGCAGTCATTCCCGGTCACCCTCTCGGTTGGTGCCAGAACGGCCGCCGGGATCACCGAGTTGGGGGTGCCGATCGTCGGCCTCGGGGTGGCGGTCGCGCTATGGTCCTTCCTGTGGGCCGGGGCGTTCGGCATTCTCCTGCGCTGGCGGGTCGCCCTTGTCGATCCCACCGTCCTTATGCTCGTGGGCATCTGCGCGGCAGCGCTCGGCGCGGTCTCGGTCCTGCTCTACCCGGGGCTCAGCCAGTACTACTTCCTGCAGGGCGCGGCAGGGGCGTTCGGCCTCATGGCGACGGCCGGGGTCGCGGCTGTCGTCGCGCATCTCCCTGAAGGCACCCGCCGAGGTCCAACCCTGGCGGCAACGATCGTTGCCATCGTCGTCGGGATCCTGGTTGTCGTCGTCATCGAAGGCGTCGGTCGAGCGAGCGCACCACATCTCGGCACGACGCGCCTTGCGGACGTCCTCCTCTCGATGATCCTGCCGGTCGCCGCGCTCCTCGTGAACGGTCTCGTCGCGTTTGTCGTTGCGCGGTTCGCGTCACGTCGGTCGACGCTCCTGGCCGGGACCGTTCCACTGCTCGTCGTCGCACTCGTCATGGGGTTCAGCGTGCCGCGCGCGCTCGCGATCGTCCGTGTCCCGTTCGGCGCGGGGACGTACGCCGACGACATCGTGCCGGGCGACGGGATCGTGGTCGCGCGCTGGCTGCGTGATCACAGCGATCCGGCGGACCTCGTGGCCACGAACCTGCACTGCCGCCCGATCGTGAAGACGCCCGCTGTATGCGACCCGCGCCATTTCTGGGTTGCGGCCTATACGGAACACCACCTGCTCGTCGAAGGCTGGGCTTACACCAACGACGCACAGCTCACCGCTGCGCGGCTGGGCCTTGGTCCGACGGTCATCACGCCGTTCTGGAACCCACCGCTCCTCGCCGCGAACGATCGCGCCTTCGGCGAGCCATCCGCAGCGACGGTCGCCTTGCTGCGCGATTCCTACGGCGTGCGCTGGCTCTTCGCCGACCTGACGAAGGCCGATCCGGTCGCACTCGGTGCCGCCGCTTACCTTCGCTATCGGCTGGGCGACTTCGCCGTCTATCTCCTGCGCTAGCGTGCCTAAGAGGGCTCTGGCACAGCAGCACACCTACCGCCGACGACGCCACGGTCCCGCGGTCAACCAGTCCAGCGCCGAGCCGATCGTCCAGCGGAGGACGCGAAAGACCCAGTACACGATCGCGAGCGGCCAGGCGATGATCGCCAGGAGCAGCGTGATGATGCAGCCGTGGTCGCCACCCTGCTTCACGACGATGATCTGCGGCCGTTCGCGCTCGGGCATCTGACGCTCCTTCGTTTGGTTCGAAGCTTGGGTTCGAAGCCGTCTACTCCGTGGGCTTCTCGCCAAAGATCGTGTAATGCCACGGCTTCTCGGGCTCGGCGGTCAGCTCGAGCATGACGTGCTTGACCCGGGTGTACTCCTCGAACGAATAGCTCGACATGTCCTTGCCGCTCCCGGACTGCTTGAAACCACCGTGTGGCATCTCCGACGCGACCATCAGGTGGTCGTTGACCTGGACGTGCCCGAAGTCGAGCACCCGTGCAGCCTCCATCGCGATGAAGACATCGCGCGTCCAGATACTCGCCGCGAGGCCGTAGCGGGTGTCGTTTGCCAGCTCGAAGGCTTCCTCGATCGTGTCGAAGGGCAGGATCGCGAGGACCGGTCCGAAGACTTCGTCCTGGACGATCTCGCTCTCCTGTGTGCAGTCGACGACGATCGTCGGCCGGTAGAAGGCGCCGTCCGGGAGACCGGGCACCTCGGGCCGGTAGCCGCCGGCGACGACCCGTGCGCCGGCCGCAACCGCACGCTGGACGAAGCCCTCGGCTCGCCGGACCTGGGCGTCCGAGATGAGCGACCCGAGGTCGGTGGCAGGATCGAACGGATCCCCGACCCGCACCGCGTCGAAGAGCGCCGCCGTGCGCGCCACGAACGCGTCGTAGACGCTGCGGTGGACGTAGGCGCGCGTCGCGGCCGTGCAATCCTGCCCGCCGTTGATCAGGGCGCCAGCTGCCGCGCCGCGGGCCGCCCCCGCGATATCCGCGTCGGCGCAGACGATGAACGGCGCCTTGCCCCCGAGCTCGAGATGGACGCGCTTGAGGTTCGAGGACGCGAGCGCCTGGATCTGCTTGCCGGTCTCCGTGTCGCCGGTCAGCGAGATCAGATCGACATCGAGATGCGCCGCCAGCGCCGCGCCCACCACGTCACCCCGCCCCGTCACGACGTTGAGGATTCCGGCCGGGACGCCCGCCTCGAGCGCGAGCTCAGCCAGCCGGATCGTCGTCAGGGGCGTCGCCGATGCGGGTTTCAGGACGATCGAGTTCCCGGCCGCAAGCGCGGGTCCGACCTTCCAGATCGCCATCCAGAGCGGGTAGTTCCACGGACTGACCTGCCCGACCACGCCGAGCGGCTCTCGCCGGACGAAGCTCGTGTGCGTCCCGGTGTACTCGTAGGCGGCCTTGCCCTCGAGGTTGCGGATCTGGGTGGCGAAGAACCGCACGTTGTCGCTGGCAAAGGCGAGGTCGGAGTCGCGCCGCAGCTTGTACGTCGTCCCCGTCTGGCGCGTCTCGAGGTGGGCGAGGTCGTCGGCCTCACGGTCGAGGAGGTCGCCAAGCCGGTTCATGATCGCGACCCGCTCGGCGAGCGCCATCCGCGACCAGCGGCCGTCCCGGAACGCGGCGCGCGCCACGGCGACCGCCCGGTCCACGTCGCCCGCGGTGCCGTCCGGGACGCGCCCGACGAGCTCCCGCGTCGCCGGGCTGCGAACCTCGATCCAGCGACCGCTCTCGGACGTCGCCGGAGCACCGTCGATGACCATCGCGTAATCGCGGATGACCTCGACGACCATGGCTGCTCCCTCCTGGCGGAACGATCTGGTGGCCGAGTCTAGCGCAGGCTCAGCCGGAGACTGGGCGCAGGTCGGTCGTGACGCGGCCGAGGACGACCCGTGCAAAGCCGAGGAGGGCGACGTCCTCGAGGGGCGGATTGATCAGGCCGGCGCGGGCGTCACGGAACGCGCGCTCGAGGCGGCCAGCGAGAAAGCCCGGACCGCCCGCGATCCGAAGCGCCTCGTCGGTCGCATTCACGGCCGCGCGCGTGGCGACGACCTTGGCGAGCGCCACGTCCCCGGCCGCGGCGGTCATCGCGGCCGAATCGCCAGCGGCGACCGCGGCATCCCAGCGTCGCGCAACGTCGAGGACCACGATCCGCGCCGCGCGCAGCTCGGCATCGAGCCGCCCGAGCCGGAGCTGGACGCTCGGCACGTCCGCGACCGATGTCGAGCCATCGCCGGGTCGCCGATCGAGCGCCCAGCGCGCCACGTCCTGCCGGGCACCCTCGCCAACGCCGAGGTAGGTCGCCGCAATGGCAATCGCGAACCAGGCGCCCGGCGCCGGCCCGCGTGGATCCGGCTCGCTGACGAGCCGCCGAAGGAGCAGCGAATCCGAAGCCACCCGGACGCCATCGAGCGCGAGCCGCCCCGATGCCGAACCGCGCATCCCCATGGCCTCGAAGCCGGGCCGGCGCTCAACGCCCACGGACGAGAGGTCGACGAGCCAGGTGCCGACCTCGGCCGGGTCCGTGCCGGCAACGCTTGCCGAGACGAAGGCGTGGGTCAGGTTCGGGAGCCAGGTCGTCCAGGTCTTCTCCCCGGCGAGCCGCCAGGTGCCGTCCGGATCGGGTGTCGCGGTCGTGCCGGGGACAGCGCCGCGTGCGGGCG
>JBDTNS010000010.1:0-18600 GCA_039933675.1 Chloroflexota bacterium | reverse complement strand
ATCGCCATGTCGTTTGTCGTCCCGAAGAACGGCTTCATGCCGTCGATGACCCGATTGAGCATCGACGCGAACTCCGGACCGCGGTGGTTGATCATCTGGCGACCGCCGGCCTCGCGGACGCTCCCCGGTAGCACCGTCGGGCCGGGGATCCGAAGGTTGGGCTGAAAGCGGTCCACCGGTAAACCTCCTGGATGCGTGGGCGCTGGAGTGACGGCGCGGGAGCCGGGTCGGCGGGCCCTCACCAGCGTCTCGCCTATGATCCCATGCGAAGCCCGTTGGCTGCCCAGGTACGCCTCGACGGGCGCCCGCGGCGGTCGCCGTTACTCGGGGTGCCATCGCTTCGTCCTTGTCGATGTCGGACGACCTCCGACCTTTCGCCCCTCGTCCTCCATCCGGTGAGCCCGACCATGACCAGCGCGCCACGTCGTCGCCGATCGCGTCGCCCCCTCGGTGCGCTGGTCGCGCTCGCGCTGGTCGCCTGCGTGGTCGGCGTCGCGGCGATCTCGGCCGACGCGCTCGGGACAGGGCGTCTCTTCGATCGCGTGGTGGCCAGGGTGGACCGGTTCATGGCGGGACCTGTTCCCGAGCGACCGGCACCGGTCACCGTCCTCGTCTCCGACCCGCCGGAGGAGACTGACGCGCCCGAGGCCAGTCCGACTGTGACTGCCGGCGCCTCCTCAACGCTCGCGTCTCCGGCGCCAGGCGCAACGGCGCTCCCGAGCGCGACCCCGATCCCGCGTCGGCCGGTCAATGTCGACATCGTGAATGACCACGCAGCCGTCTTCGCCCATGAGCTCAAGGTCACTTGGTGTGCCTCAGCGGGCGTCCAGATGACCCTCGCAATCCTCCGGCTCGGCGACACGTCGAACGCCTTCCAGCGCACGATCCAGGGCCGGGTGGGGGAGTGGGAGAGCGCCGCAGATAGCCACAACGGCGACTGGGGGCCGTCGGCGATGGCGCTCGCACTCGACGCGTACGGGGCGAAGGGTTACCAGGTCCGTGCTTACCGGAGCCGGCAGGGTGCTCTGCGCGACGCAGCCCGGGCGATCGAGAAAACCCACTCGCCGGTGCTCCTGCTTGCCTGGCGCGGCGCGCACACCTGGCTGATGACCGGGTTTCGCGCCGACGCCGATCCGGCGCTCTTCTCGAACGCGAAGATCAGCGGCACATACATCCTCGACCCGTGGTACCCGGACGTCTCGAGCATCTGGGGTCCGTCCGACCCGCCGGGCACGTTCCAGGACAACGCCGAGATGATCCGCAACTACCTGCCGTGGAAGCGCCCGGAGGGTCACTACGCCGAGCGCGACGGGCTCTTCATCGCGGTTGTTCCGACGATCGTGGTCACGCCGGCTCAGTGACCTCGGCTCCGGCGAAGGCGCCGGGCGAGCAGAACCGCCAGGAGGACGTCCTTGACGATCATCCCGGCCGTGTAGCCGAGCGGGATCGCGAGGACCGCCATCGAGGGCACGAGCGCCTGCGTCACGACGACGACGGTGCCCAGACCGGCGAACGAGGCGACGACCTGGCGGATCGTGTCGTGGGTCGCATAGAGGCCCCGCGAGAGCGGGTAGGCGAGGGCGTCGAACGGGATCGACAACGCGAAGACCGCGACGACCGCCGACGTTCGGGCGACGTCGTCGGGCCCGAACTTGCCGCCACCGAGGAGGACGTGGACGAGCGTTCCCGACAGGACGACGAGCGCGGCCGCGGCGGCCGTCGTCAGGATCGCGATCGTCACGACGTTGCGGATGATCCCCATCGCGAAATAGGCGAGCGACAGGACCGACAGGACGATCGCCCCACGCGGGAAGATGCGGTCGAGCAGGGTGGCGATCGGCGTCATCGGCCGGCGCCGTGTGTTCACGTCACCCATCGGGGGTGGCGCACTGCGGGTTGTTCTTCACCGGAGAACAAAACACGCCACGGAGTGTGCGCCACCGCCAATGGCTCCGTTTGATCGACCCCTTCCGACCTGAACAGCGATCGCGCCAGCGTGCGGAGGTCGTTCGAGGACGTCTCGAAGGCTCAGCCCGTGTTCCGAAGGTGGTTGCGGGCGCCTGTCGACGGTGTCGGCCGCCCAACTCCGTGCATTTGTCCCTCCTCGCGGAACGAGCCGCACTCGCGAGGCGGCGAACGGCCGTCACGCCCCCTCGGCCGTGGTTCGCCCGCCGGCTATCGGTCCCGGCGAACCTGCAGATGTCGGCCGCGGATCGTTGCGCCTGCGAGGGCATGCCCGACGTCGTCGGCCACGGACTCCTGGACGTCGACCAGCGAGAAGCCGTCGTTGATCTGGATCGCGCCGACGACGCTCCCTGGAACGCCCGCCTCGTTCGTGATCGCACCGACCAGGTCGCTTGGGCGGATTCCGGCCCGCCGGCCGCCGCCGACGAAGAGGCGGACCCACCCACCCTCGGTCGCCGAACGGCTGTCACCCCGGGGCGGTGGCCCACCGGGACGGCCGCGCGCAGGCGGTGGCCCGCTGCGGCCCGGCGGCGGTCCGCGACGAGCGCCCGGGCCGGGCGAGGGAATGAGCGAAGGCGATGAGAGCTCGACCTCTTCCGCCTCCCGGCCGGCGGCGCCCTCGATCAGGCTCACGGCGGCGAGCGCGATGTCGACCAGGTCGAACTCGTCGGTCAGCGGCTCCACGACGCCACGGAACTTGTCGAAGCCGTCGCCGAGGAGTGCCTCCCGCAGGTTCGCGCGGAGGATCTCGGTGCGGCGCTCGCGCAGGTCGGCGACCGTCGGCAGATGGGCGATCTCGAGCTTCGAATGGGTGGCCGCCTCGATGTTGCGGAGCATCCGATGCTCACGCGGCTCGACGAGCGTGATGGCGACGCCCTCGCGTCCCGCGCGACCGGTCCGTCCGATGCGATGGACATAGGCGTCGGGGTTCGACGGGACGTCGTAGTTCACGACATGCGAGACGTGATCGATGTCGAGCCCGCGCGCCGCGACGTCGGTGGCGACGAGCACGTCGAGCGAGCCGTCGCGGAAGCGGCCCATCATCCGGTCGCGACCTTCCTGGGTCAGGCCGCCGTGGAGGGCGCCGGCATCGTGGCCACGCGCGCTGAGCGCCTCGGCGAGATCGTCCACCTCGCCGCGCGTCCGCGCAAAGACGAGCGTGGAGGCCGGGTCCTCGACGTCGATGATCCGGCACAGGGCCGCGAGCTTGTCGGCGCGCCGCACGATGTAGGCGACCTGCCGAACCAGGGCCGCGCCAGCCCCGCTGACGCGCTCGGTGTGGACCTTGATCCTGACCGGGTCGCGCAGGTGGCGCTTGGCGATCCTCGTGATGGAGACCGGAATCGTGGCCGAGAAGAGCGCCGTCTGGCGCCCGGGCGGGGTCGCCGACAGAATCGTCTCGAGGTCCTCGGCAAAGCCCATGTCGAGCATCTCGTCGGCCTCGTCGAGGATGACCACCTCGACCTGGTCGAAGCGCAGGCTCCCGCGCTTCAGGTGGTCGACGGCGCGCCCCGGCGTGGCAACGACGATGTCGACGCCGCGGCGCAGGCCGCGCAGCTGCTGGCCGATCGGTTGGCCGCCGTAGACCGGGAGAACGCGGGCACCGAGCCCGGCACCATAGGAGTGGAGCGCCTCGGCGACCTGCATCGCGAGCTCGCGGGTCGGGACGAGGATGAGTGCCGATGTGCTGCCCTCACCGGCTTTCCCGAGCGCGATGCGCTGGAGGGTCGGCAGCGCGAAAGCGGCCGTCTTGCCGGTCCCGGTCGGGGCCTGGGCGAGGAGGTCGTTCCCGGCGAGCAGCGGCGGGATCGCCTCGCGCTGGATCGGGGTCGGCTCCTCGTAGCCGAGCCCGGCGATCGTCCTGAGCAGCCGCGGGTCGAGCTCGAGCGCGGCGAACCCATCGGTCGGCGGTGCTGAAGGCTCGGCGGCGTCGCCGCCAGATACGACGGCGCCAGCGGGCTCGGACGGGTGCTCGAATTCGGGGCCGGGTTCCTTCGCACGCGCCATCGACGAAACAGCCGCCGTCAGCGGGCGCCCGAGATCGGCTCGAGGTCGATCGTGCGCACGCGCCGCGTCCCGCCGCCATCGGTGCGGACGGTCGCCGCGGGGATGACGCCGGCCACGAGCGCTTCGATGGTCGCCTCTTCGCCGGCGTACAGCCCGGTGCCGCTGATGCGCACCCGCCCGCCGACGTTGAGGTTCTTGCGTCCGGCGCCTGCGGTCACGTCGATCGAGACGAGGTTGGGGCGGACCTGCGCGGCCTCGGGGCCGGCGCCGGCGCGCGGGACGCCCTTCGTGTGGGTCCGCGCGACCGGATACGTGACCTTGCGTCGCTTCATGCCTTGGGCTCGGCGCCGTCACGGCCGCGACCGAGCTCGCCACCGAGGGCGGCCGCGCCGTTGACCGCGGACCAGGCCGTGACGGCGTCAGCGAGTGCAACCGATCCGGGCCGCACCGCGAGCCGGTCGTCCGTGCCGCGGATCCCCTGGCCGAGCTCGGCGAGGACACCGCGATAAGCGGGCTTGTCGCCATTCGATCGTGCGGTCGACGGGTAGACGTCGAAGTAGCCGTCGCTGCTCACGACGATGTGCGCTTCAGGGGGAGAGAAGGAGGTTCGAGCCATGGTGTGGATTCCGATCCATCGCGCGCTGCGGACCAACGGAAGGGAGCCCGGCGCCTGCGAGTGCCACCCCACCATCGGGCCGCGGGCCGATTCCGTCAAACGATGAGCGCCATTGACATGCGCCTGCAGCACCCCGGGCGGTGGCGCGATGCGCCCGCGCTCGCTGCCGGTGCCGGTCTCGTTGCCGATCCTCGACCGATGACGGATGCTGCACGGGTGACCCGCTTCGTCCCGACGCCGCAGCAATACGCCTGGACCTTCGGCGGCTGCGATCCGATCAGGCGCGTCCGGCCCGGCGAGGTGCTGGATCTGTTCACCGAGGACTGCTTCAGCGGGCGAATCAGGACGACCGCGGATCTCGCGTCGAACTCGATCGAAAATCCGTTCATCAACCCGCAGACCGGCCCGTTCTACGTCGAGAGCGCCGAGGTCGGCGACACGCTCGCCATCCACCTGATCGACGTGCAGCCCGCGCGCGACTGGGCGGCCAGCACGACCGTGCCACTATTCGGCGCGCTGACCAGCACGACGCATACCGCGACGCTGCAGCCGCCACTGCCGGAGCGGACCTGGATCTACAAGGTGGACCTGGCCGCGCGCGAGGTCATCTTTGACGCGCTCGACTCCGACTTCGAATCGCGCCTTCCGCTCGAGCCGTTCCACGGCACGGTCGGGGTCGCGCCGGCCGCGCATGAGGTTCGCACGGCACTCGTCCCCGGAGCGTTCGGGGGCAACATGGATACGCCGGAGGCGCGCGCCGGAACGACGATCTACCTCGGCGTCAACGTCCCAGGTGCCCTCTTCTCGCTGGGCGACGGCCACTACACGATGGGCGAGGGCGAAGCCTGCGGGGTCGCGGTCGAGGGCGCGATGAACACGCGTCTCACGGTCGACGTGATCAAGGGCGTCTACTGCGCATGGCCGAGGCTCGAAGACGACGACTGGATCATGGTGGCGGGCTCGTCGCGCCCGCTCGAGGACGCGTTCCGGATCGCCCACACCGAGCTCGTCCGGTGGGTCACTGTCGCGACAGGGCTCTCCCTGATGGACGCGTACCAGCTCGTCTCCCAGGGGTCGCGGTCACCGATCGCCAACGTCTGCGACGCCAACTACACGATCGTTGCGAAGCTCCCGAAGCGACTCCTGCCACGCGACATCGAATGGATGGCCGGTGCGCACGACCGGCTCCTGGCGACGGGTCGGCGGGCGGGCAACTAACCCGTCACCAGGGGTCCAACCGACTACTTGGCGTCCCGCTTCTCGGTGTCGGCGATCTTCTTTCGGCTCTCCATGTTGGCCTTGGTCGCATCGCCCATCGAGGCCATCGGCATGTGGGGTCGGTCCTTTCGTCGTGGGCGCTCGGCGCGAGCCTGTGCTCGAGCCTCCATCCGGGCCGCGATCGTCGCCTCGTAGCCCTGGTCGCCCGGCACGAAGTAGCGCCGATCGATGAGCGCATCGGGCAGGTACTGCTGCTGAACGTCGTCGCCCTCGAAGTCGTGCGGGAACTTGTACCCAACGCCGATCCCGTGCGCCTTCATCCGCCGATCGCCCGCATTGCGCAGGTGGTTCGGCACGGGGAGTGATCCGTTCTTGGTGACGTCTGCGAGCGCCGCGCCGTACGCTCGACCAACGGAGTCCGACTTTGGGGACGACGCGATGTAGACCGTCGCCTGCGCCAGCGCGTACTGCGCTTCGGGGAGCCCGATCCAGTCGAGCGCCTCGGCGGCGGCGACCGCGACCGAAAGCGCGCGCGGATCGGCGTTCCCGACGTCCTCGGAGGCGCTGATGATGAGCCGGCGGGCGATGAACTTCGGGTCCTCGCCGGCCGAAATCATCGCCGCAAGCCAGTAGAGGGCGGCATCAGCGTCGTTCCCGCGCAGGCTCTTGATGAACGCGGACACGGTGTCGTAGTGGCCGTCGCCGGCGCGATCGTAGGCGAGCACCCGTTGCTGTGCTGCCGTTTCGACGTCCTCGAGCCGCGGGCTGACGCGCCCCTGGGTGTCCCGGACGTCTTCACCCTCGGCCAGCGCCGTGGCGCCCTCGAGGACGTTGAGCGCGGCGCGGGCGTCGCCACCGGCCAGCGAGACGAGGTGCTCGAAGGCGTCGTCGGTCAGGGCGACCCCGCCGTTCGGCCCGAGCGATCCGGCCAGACCACGCTCCTCGTCGGTGAGTGCTCGCCGGACAACGGCCGCGACCTCGTCGTCGGTCAGTGGCTCCAGGCGCCAGACCCGCATCCGCGACAGGAGGGCGGCGTTGACTTCGAAATAGGGATTCTCGGTTGTCGCCCCGATGAGGGTGACTGTGCCGTCCTCGACGTGAGGCAGGAGAGCGTCCTGCTGGGCCTTGTTGAAGCGGTGGATCTCGTCGAGGAATAAGACGCTCCGCGTCCCGTGCAGGTTGAGGCGCTCCTGCGCTTCCGCGATCGCGCTGCGGACCTCGGCGACCCCGGACATCACCGCGGAGAGGGTCGTGAAGTGCGCCCCGACTTCCGCGGCGAGCAGGCGCGCGAGGCTGGTCTTGCCGGTCCCCGGCGGGCCCCACAGCAGGAGCGAGGCGAGGTGGCCGCGGGCGACGCCCCGGCGCAGCGGGCCGCGTTCGCCGACGAGGTGCTCCTGGCCGACGAACTCGGTCAGATCCCGCGGGCGCATCCGCGCGGCGAGCGGCTGCCGTTCGGGCGGCGGCTTGAAGAGCGCCTCGGGTCGAGCACCGGTCGGTCGACGGGGTGATGGCATGACCGGATGGTAGCGCTCGAGGTCGGCTAGATCGCGGAGATCCCCGTGAGGTGGGCGATCAGCCAGATCGCCAGCAGGATGATCGTGAGCGAGCCGCCGACAAGCGCAATTCGCTTCACGTCGCGCGCGACGTATGCGTATTCGTCGGACGCTGCGATGGCGAGGCTCGACGTGGGGCGGACCGCTTCGGTCTCGATCGTCCGGGCGGCTCGCGTGCGGCGTTTTGCCGCCTCGGCCTGCCGTTCCTCGGCGACGATGGCCGCTTCGAGCTGCGCGGCGCGGGCTTCCTCAGCGTCGGTCAGCGGCTCCGGACGCGGCGCGGGCGCGGCGGTGCTGGTCGGTCGGATGGCCGGTCGGGCGGCCTGGCGCTGGAGGGGTGGGCGCTGTCCCGGTCGGGACGTGCTGCCTCGGGCTCGCTTCGCCATGGTCTGTCGGAAGGCCTCCATCGATCGTTCGGGATGAGACGGCAGAGGATAGCACCCCCTCAGGGGCGGTCGTGGGAAGGGGGCCCTGCTAGACTCGCGGGACCCCCTCAGGAGGACCCTGCGATCGATCTCAACGCGCTCGTGCAGCCGTACCTCGGCGTCCTCGTTGCGCTCCTCATCGCGCTCGTCATCTTCCTGTGGCTGGCGGTCGCGCTGCTCGCCCGGCGGGCGCGCCGAATCGATCGGCGGCTCCTCAGCCTCACCCGGGGCTCGGACGGTCATGACCTCGGGGCGGTCCTCGACGCGCATCTCGACAAGGTCTTCGCGGTCGCGCGCGAGCTCGATGAGCTGACCGTCCGGATGGCCGTCCTCGAGGGCGCCCAGCGGCGCACGTTCCAGCGCATCGGCCTCGTCCGCTACAACCCGTTCGAGGAGACCGGCGGCAACCAGAGCTTCGCGCTGGCGCTGCTCGACGCCGCCGGCAACGGCTGGGTCCTGTCGAGCCTCCACGCCCGATCGGGGACGCGGGTGTATGCCAAGGGGATCAAGGCCGGCCGCGCGGACGCCGCCCTCTCCGACGAGGAGACCGCCGCGATCCAGCAGGCGATGGCCTGACAGGCTAGCTGTCACGAGGCCCGGTGATGGTTCGCGCATGGCCCCCACGACATCGATCCCGACCACCGCCGAACCTGCCCGGACGGGCACCGCCGTGATCCGGACGCGGACTCGCGCCCGACCGCGCCGCGAGCCGTCGCCGCTCGACCAGCTGCCCGCCTGGCGCGAGCTCGTGCCGGTCATGGCTCCGGCAAGCGACGGCATGCCGCCGTCGGGCCTCGAGGCGCTCCTCGGCGGGCTCAATCCCGATCAGCTCCGCGCCGTGACGCATGGGGGCGGACCGCTGCTCGTCGTCGCCGGCGCCGGCACCGGCAAGACGCAGGTCATCACCCGCCGCATCGCCTGGCTCATCGCGACCCGTCGCGCCCGTCCGTCGGAGATCCTGGCCCTGACGTTCACGGACAAGGCGGCGGAGGAGATGGCGGTCCGCGTTGACCAGCTCGTGCCGTATGGCTACACGGACACGGCGATCTCGACGTTCCACGCGTTCGGGGACAGCCTGATCCGCGCGTATGCGCTCGAGCTCGGGCTCCCGACCGACGTTCGCGTCCTGACGCGGCCCGAAGTCGTCATCTTCCTGCGCGAGCACCTCTTCGAATTCGAGCTCGACGCGTATCGACCACTCGGCGACCCGACCCGCTTCCTCGCGGCGCTTGCGACGCTCTTCAGCCGCTGCAAGGACGAGGACATCTCGCCGGCCGATTACCTGGCCCACGCCGATCGCGTGGCGGTGGAGGCGGCAGGGCTCGCCGAGGCGGCGCTGGGCGACGACCCAGCGGTTGCCGCCCGAATGGAAGCCGCCGATGCTGCCGCCGAGGAAGCGAAGCGCCAACGCGAGCTCGCGGGGGCATACGCGACCTACCAGGGGCTCCTTGCCGCGAACGGCTGCATCGATTTCGGGGACCAGGTGGCCCTGGCCCTGCGCCTCGTGCGGACAATGCCCTCGGCGCGAACCGCGATCGCCGGCCGGTTCCGGTACATCCTCGTCGACGAGTTCCAGGACACGAACCGCGCACAGGCTGAGCTGGTCGCGGCGCTCGCCGAGGGCCACCGCAACGTCACCGTCGTCGGCGACGACGATCAGGCGATCTATGCTTTCCGCGGGGCCGCCGTCGACAACATCCTCGCCTTCCAGGATCGCTATGTCGGGGCGCGCACGGTCGTCCTGCGACGCAACTACCGCTCGCTCGCGCCGATCCTCGATGCGGCCTATCGGCTCGTCCGCTTCAACGACCCGGATCGTCTCGAGGTGCGGGCCGGCGTCGTCAAGCGGCTGCGCGCCCAGCGGGTCACGCCGACGCCCGCCCCAGTGCGGCTCGAGGTGTTCGCCACCGGGTCCGAGGAGGCCGACTGGCTCGCCGCCGAGATCGGCCGGCGGATCGCCGAGGGAGCCGCGCCGCGCGACCACGCGATCCTCGTTCGTGCGAACGGCCACGCCGACCCGATCCTGCGGGCGCTCAACATGGCCTCGATCCCGTGGCGTTTTTCGGGGACGTCCGGCCTCTACGCGCGTCCCGAGGTCCGCCTCCTGCTCTCGTTCCTGCGCGTCGTCGCCGACCCCGAATCGAGCATCGACCTCTACGCGCTGGCGGCCTCAGATGTGTACGCGATGGGCGGCGAGGACCTGACCGCGATCGTCAACATGGCGCGCCGCCGGAACCGCTCGGTGTGGGCCGTCCTGACCGAGCTCGAGCGCCAGCCGGGGATCCTGCGGCTCAAGCCGGAGACGCGCGCCACGGTCGCCAAGCTCGTCGCGGACCTGCGGATCTATACGGAGGCCGCGCACGAGCAGCCGGCCGGCGAGCTGCTCTACCGGTTCCTGCGCGGCAGTGGCATGCTCGCGGGGCTCGTCGGGACGGACACGCCCGCTGCCGAGGAGCAGCTCCAGAACGTTGCGCGCTTCTTCGAGATCGTCCGGTCGCAGTCAGCACTCCTGGCCGACGACCGCGCAATCTTCGTCGCGCCGCATCTCGCGACGCTCATCGAGGCCGGCGACGACCCCGCCACCGCTGAGCTCGATCCGGACGCCGACGCCGTGGCGGTCCTGACCGTCCACAAGGCGAAGGGGCTCGAGTTCCCCGTCGTATTCCTGCCGGGGATGGTCGCCGGCCACTTCCCCTCGAGCGGCCGCGGCGACGCCCTGGCGCTCCCGGCGGGGCTCGGCCGGGGTCTGCCACCGACCGCTGAGGCGTCGCTCGCCGAGGAGCGCCGGCTCTGCTATGTGGCGATGACCCGGGCACGCGACGAGCTGGTCCTGAGCCACGCCGCGGACTATGGTGGCGCGCGCGCACGACGCGTCTCGCCGTTCGTGCTCGAGGCGCTCGACCTGCCCGCGGCGGCCGGCGTGCCGGGGGCCGGCGCCAAGACGTCCGCGCCGCTCGACCGGCTCGCGACATTCGAAGCAGCGGCGCACCGGCCCACCGCTCCTGAGGGCCCCATCACCGAGCCGCTCTCGTTGAGCTTCTATCAGATCGACGACTACCTCACCTGTCCGCTCAAGTACAAGTTCGCCCACGTCCTGCGCGTGCCCCTCGCCCCGCATCACGCGATCGTCTACGGCGCTGCGCTCCACAAAGCCGTCCAGGTCTTTCACCACCATCACGCCAAGGGCCAGGTCATGAGCGAGGCGGAGCTCGACGAGGTCTTCGAGGCCGCCTGGTCGAACGAGGGCTTCATGAGCCGCGACCACGAGGAAGCTCGGCTGAACTCGGGTCGCGCCGCCCTCCGTCGGTTCCGGGCGGCTCAACTCGAGCCGGACGCGGTGATCCCGACCTACGTCGAGCGCGAATTCAGCTTCACGCTCGGCGGCGACCGGGTCCGCGGCCGCTGGGACCGGGTCGATGTTGTGCCGATGGAGGAGGGGAGTGGGACCCCGACGGACGCAGAGGCCGGCCAGAACGCCGACGTCGTGTCACCGACGCTCGGGATCATGGGACCGGAGCGGGTGACGATCACCGACTACAAGTCGTCCGACGTCCGCGATCCGGCCAAGGCACGGCAACGCGCCCGCGACTCGCTCCAGCTCCAGATCTACGCCATGGGCTACGAAGCCATGACCGGCCGGCTCCCGGACGCGATCGCGCTCCACTTCCTCGAATCGGGGCTCGTTGGCTCGGTGGACGTGGACCGGCACCGGCTCGCCAAGGCTCGCGACAAGATCGCCCAGGCGGCTGCCGGGATGCGTGCCCGCGATTACGCACCGCGGCCGGACTACCTCGCGTGCACGTACTGCGCCTTCCGCGACATCTGCCCTGCGAGCGTTGCTCGCTGACGGCCGCGTCTTCCGTCGGCGCATAGGGCATTCACCCGACTCGACGGGGGCCCTCGCGCCACGCATCGTTCGCGACTCGCCCGGCGCCGACCGGGGTCGTTCGGAGTTGACATCGTCGATGACGCACCTCGCGCGCTGGATCCGACCGTGGGCGACGGGCGGGCCCGAAGCCCTAGACTCGATGGTCATGGACGTACGCGACCGGACCGCCAACCTGGCCTGCTTTGCGGCGGCCGCGGTCGTCTGGGTTCTCGTCGGCATCGTGGTGACGACGCGCGATCCGGTCGTCGACCGGAGTGCCGGGTTCGTAGGCGCGTTCCTCATCGGGCTGGCCGTGGCGCTGACGGTTATTCCGCTCATCTGGCTGACCGTCTTCGGGCGACACCGACAGATCGCGTATCGGGGCGACTGGCTCCGCGCGATCCGCCGCGCGGCCTGGGTCGGGATCGTCGTCGCGGTCCTCGTCGTGCTGCGCCTGCAGGGTCTGCTCGAGCTCCCCATCGCGATCTTCATGATCGCGCTCGTGCTCGTCGCCGAGGCAACGCTGTCCGCGGAGCGCTGAGCGAGTACCATCGGCCACGGCGCGTCCAGCTGGACGACAGCTCGAACCGGCGGCGCCCCCCAGTGAGACGGACGAGATCCGCGCGGTCCGAGGCTGCGCCCGTCTCCGGAGGAGTCCCGTGACTGAACGGCGCCAGGACCCCGAGGCGGAGCGCGACTTCGCGAGCCACAACGGCTGGGACGGCGACTTCCAGACATACAGCGACTACGACCTGCCGACCTACGTCGGCCCGACGACGTTCATGAACCTGCCGTGGATCACCGACCCGGCCGAGCTGCGCCGGCTCGGGGTCGACGTCGCGATCATCGGGGCGCCGTTCGACGATGCAGTCAGCCACCGCCCGGGCGCTCGATTCGGACCGCGCGCCATCCGCGAGGCGCAGTACACCTCGGGCTCGATCTATTCACTCCAGCTCGACGTCGATGCCTTCGACGTCCTGACCGTCGTCGATGCAGGCGACGCGAACATCGTGCCTGCCCGTATCGAGCGGAGCCACGCGATGATCTATCGCAAGGTCCGCGAAGTCGCCGAGACCGGCGCGATCCCGATCATCCTCGGGGGCGACCATTCGATCACCTGGCCGGCCGCGACGGCGGTCGCCGAGGTGCGCAGGCCCGGGAGCATCGGGATCGTCCATTTCGACGCCCACGCCGACACCGCCAACGACACCTTCGGCGTCCTGGCCAGCCACGGGACCCCGATGCGCCGCTTGATCGAGTCCGGCGCGGTCAAGGGCAAGAATTTCGTCCAGGTCGGGTTGCACGGTTACTGGCCGCCGCGTGAGACGTTCGACTGGATGCAGGAACAGGGACTGCGCTGGCACTTCATGCGCGAGATCGAGGAGCGCGGCGCCGAGGCCGTTGTTGCCGACGCGATCGCCGAGGCGCTCGATGGCCCCGACCACATCTATCTCTCGATCGATATCGACGTCATCGATCCGGGGATGGCGCCCGGGACCGGAACGCCGGAGCCCGGCGGGATGCTCACCCGCGAACTCCTGCGGGCGGTCCGCCAGATTGTCGGCGCCGTCGATCTCGTCGGGATGGATATCGTCGAGGTTTCGCCGCCGTACGACCAGGCCGAGACGACCGCCATGGCCGCCAACCGTGTCGCGCTCGAGGCCATCTGCGCCCTCGCCGTCCGCCGCCAGGCGGGAGACGATCGTGGCCGCGGCTCCGGCTCCGGCCGGGAGGCCTGACATCGCCGCCGGCCCGCTCGATCGTCCGGATGCGGAGACCGCCGCCGCGCTCGCCCGGCTGTACGACCTCGACCTCGCAGACGACCCGGGCGACCTCGACCTCTACCTCGCGCTCGCCCATCGCGCCGAGGGCCCCATCCTCGAGCTCGCGGTCGGGACCGGCCGGCTCGCGATCCCGATCACGGAGGCCGGCCACGATGTCACCGGCGTAGACCTCGACCCGGCGATGCTCGACCGTGCGCGGCGACGCGCTCGCGGAACCGCGGCAGAGACCCGCCTGACGCTCGTCGAAGCCGACATCGTCGGGCTGCGGCTCCCCGACGCGGGCCGATTCGGGCTCGCATTCATCGCGCTCAATTCGCTCCTCGTCCTACCGTCTCGGGCGGCGCAGCGTGCGGCCGTCCAGGCGCTCGCCGACCATCTCGAGTCGGGCGGGCTCGCGGTCGTCGACGTCTGGCTCCCGGATGCGGAGGACCTCGCCCGGTTCGACGGCCGGATCATCCTTGAGTGGCCGCGGCTCGATCCCGAGAGTGGTGCCATCGTCACCAAGAGCGATTCCGCGCAGCACGACGCCGCCAGAGCGACGGTGACGCTGACGACGCTCTTCGAGGAGGGCGGGCAGGGGACGCCGCCCCGTCGCTGGATCCGGCGCGACCGTTTGCGGCTCGTTTCTGCCGACGAGCTGCGCGATTTCGCCACCGACGCCGGGCTGCAGGTCGAGATGATCGCCGGGAGCTACGACATGGGGGCCCTGGGTCCCGGCAGCGAGCGCGCCATCCTGCTCGCGGTCAAGCCCTGAATGTACGCGCAGGGGACCCAGACCGACCGGGACCTTCGGGCTCGGCCGGGCCCCCGAACCTCGTGGTATCGTCGGGCGGATGCCACCGAGTGACCAGACGCGCCTGCTCATCGTCGAGGACGTCCCGCAGGTCGCGCAGTACATCCGCGGACTCCTCAACGCGCAATCCCGGGTCAAGCTCCTCGAAGTCCTGACCGACGGGAGCCGGGCCCTCGCCTCGATCCAGGAGCTCCGGCCGGATGTCGTCATGGTCGACGCGCTGCTCCAGGGCCGGATCAAGGGGCCGAAGCTCGTCGAGATGATCCGCGAGGCGGGCATCGGGGTCCCGGTCATCGTCCTGACGGTCCCGCAGAACCCGGTCGAGGTCGACCCGGCGAACGGGATCCACGGTGTCCTGGCGATGCCGTTCTCGGGCTTCGACTTGATCACGCGGATCGGCGCGGCGCGCAAGGAGTTCGAGGACCTGCAGGCCTTCACGGGCACGCGCATCACCTCGGTCTTCGCTCCGAAGGGCGGCGTCGGGAAGACGACGATCGCATTCAACCTTGCCGTCGCGCTCGGCCAGCTCGAGCAGCGGACCGTCCTGATCGACGGGAGCCTCCAGTTCGGCGATCTGCGCTCGCTGCTCAAGGTCCCGGTTGACGCCCCGTCCATCCTTGATCTGCCGACCGATCGGATCGCCGAATCGGACCTGAGCGACGTCCTCTGGCGCGATCCATCGGGCATCGACATCCTGCTTGCCCCGCCGCGGATCGAGATGGCGGAGATGCTGACGCCGCGCGACGTCGACAAGGTCCTGTCGCTCCTGCGCCGCGTCTACTCGGCGATCGTCATCGACATGTCGAGCCATCTCAACGACATCAATCTCACGTTCCTCGACGCGAGCGACATCATCCTCGAGATCGTGACCTACGACTCGACGACGATCCACAACACGATCGCCATCGCCGACACGTTCCGCACGATCGGCTATCCCGCCTCGAAGGTGCGCTACCTCGTCAACCGCGCCGACTCGTCCGGCGGGATCGACCCGGTCGATCTCGAGCGCGCGCTCGGGCGGGTCCCGGAGCACCGGGTCATCTCGGATGGGCGCCTCGTCGTCCAGTCGAACAACGAGGGCGTCCCGTTCGTGATCGCGAACCCGGACGCGCCGATCAGCCTCGACCTGATGCGCGTCGCCGGCGAGATCCTCAACACCGGCCGCGTGACGGCGGCGGCCGGGCGGGCCTGAGGCCGCAATGTCGGATCCGCGCCCGATCGGGGTCTTCGACTCCGGGGTCGGCGGGCTGACCGTCCTGCGCGAGATCGCCCGGCGGACGCCGGCCGAGTCGACGCTCTACCTCGGGGACAATGCCAGGGCGCCCTACGGCGTCCGTTCGGATGACGAGGTCCTCGACTTCTCGATCCAGTGCCTTGACCTGCTCGCCGAGCGCGACGTCAAGGCGATCGTCGTCGCCTGCAACACCTCGACCGCGGTCGCGATCGGGGCCCTCCGGCGCCGCTATGACCTGCCGATCCTCGGCGTCATCCGGCCCGGCGCCTCGGCGGCCGCGCTGGCGACCCGCAATCGCCGGGTCGGGGTGATCGCGACGCCGGCGACAATCCGCTCCCACGCCTACTTCGCCGCGATCAAGGACGAGAACCCCGCGGTCGAGGTCTACGAGCACGCCACCCCGGCGCTGGTTCCGCTCGTCGAGGCGGGCCAGGTCGCCGGGCCTGGCGCGGAGGCCGCCGTCGCCGACGCCCTGGCGCCGCTCCTCGGCGAACGCGACGCGGCCGGCGAATCGATCTTCCCGCGTCCGCCCGGGGCCACGATCGACACGCTCCTGCTCGGCTGCACCCATTACCCGCTGCTGCGCGCGCTCATCGAGACGCGCGTCGGCGATCGGGTCGCGATCGTCGACTCGGCGACGGCGACCGCGTCGGCGCTGGCCGAGCTCCTGGACGTCAACGGGCTCGAGGCGGACGGCACGAGCGGCGCCGTCCATCACCAGCTCACGACCGGCGATGCGGCCTCGTTCCACGCCCTCGCCGGCGTGTTGTTCGGGAGTGCCTTCCCCGAGGTCGAGCGGGTCGAGCTCGCAGTGGCGAGCCGATGAGCGGTCGCAGCGGCCGCAACGACCGGCCGCCGGCCTGGCGCGACGACCGGGTCTGGCAGGCCGGCTTCCTCATCGGTTCGGCGCTCGGCGCGGTCGCGACCGTCGCGGGCCGGCGTGCCGAGAAGATTGCCCGGCGCGGGCTCGTCGACTGGCCGGCGGTCGAACGCGTGGCGGTCGGCCGGCTGAAGTCGGCACCGGGGGCGCTCGACCCGACCGAGCTTCGCGCCGTCGAACCGGAGTACGCGGCCGCGATGGCTCGCATCGTCCCGGCCCTGACCGCCGCCCTCGGCAGCGAGCTGCCGGGTGTCGTCGAGCGCTCGGGGGTCGTCGACCGGGCGGGCTGGATTCGCGCCAACGTCGGGTCCTTTGCCTCGCTGATGAGCAAGCTCGAGACCGACCTGCTCGACCAGGTCATGCCGCCCGGCGGCGGCCTCGCCAAGGCGACGATGGCGCTCGCCAACCGCTGGCTCACGACGCGCCAGCTCGGGTTCCTGCTCGGGTTCATGGGCACGCGGGTCCTCGGCCAGTACGATCTCGCGCTGCTCTCGGCGGAGGCCGCACCGGGCCGGCTCCTCTTTGTCGAGGAGAACATCCGGGCGACCGCCCGCGCCCTGGGCGTGCCGATCGGCCCGTTCCGGACCTGGATCGCGCTGCACGAGACGACCCACGCCTTCGAATTCGAGGCGCACCCCTGGCTCCGCCCGTATCTCGCGGACCGTCTCGAGCGCCAGCTCGCGCTGTTCGGGAAGGACGCCCGCGGGCTGGGACGCGACGCGCTGCGGGGTCTGGGCCGCTCGATCCGCGGCGAGTCGGGCGGGGAGCACTGGATTGAACGAATGATGGGTCCCGAACAGAAGGCCCTGTTCAAGGAGATGCAGGCCGTCATGAGCCTGCTCGAAGGGTTCAGCGACTACGTCATGGAC
Organism: Chloroflexota bacterium; assembly: GCA_039933675.1. Classification (GTDB taxonomy): domain Bacteria; phylum Chloroflexota; class Limnocylindria; order Limnocylindrales; family CSP1-4; genus SPCO01. The sequence continues at coordinate 1,388 of JBDTNS010000010.1, read as the reverse complement.
GAAGTCGGGCGCGATCTCGTCCCCGATGTCGAGTCGATCAGCGCGAGCTTCCACGATCGGCGAACGCGGCGGACGCCGTTCGAGCGGGCGATGCTCCGGTTGACCGGGATGGACCTCAAGCTCGAGCAGTACCGCAAGGGCGAGCTGTTCGTCCGGGCGATCGCCGACCGGCGTGGCACGACAGCGCTGAAGCGGCTCTGGGAGGGGCCCGAGACGCTCCCGCGCGATGGCGAGATCGACGCCCCGGAACACTGGATCGCCCGGGTGCTCGACGGGGCGGCCGGGTGACGGAGCAGCACGCCGGCCAGGCAGGTCCCGGTTCAGGTCGCGGTGGGGCACCGACCGCGATCGCGCTCAGTCCGATCCTGTCCGCCCGCTACCGATCGCGCGATCTCGAGCGCATCCGCGCGGCCGCCCCCGATGCCCGGCTCGTGATGGTCTCCGTCGACGGGCTGGCCGACGGCCCGCTCGACGACGTCGAGGTGATGCTCCGCGGCTGGCTCAACCCGGATGCCTTCGATCGAATCCTCGCGCGCGCCCCGCAGCTCTCGTGGGTGCACTCGGCCACGTCGGGTGTCGAGGGCGCCATCACGCCCGCCTCGCTCGAGCGCCGGCTGGTCGTCACCAACGCCCGCGGTGTATTCAGCCGGCCGATCGCCGAGTACGTGCTGATGATGATCCTCGCCGTCAGCCGCCGGCTCCCGCAGCTGCTCGAGCTGCAGCGCGAGCGAACGTGGCAGCCGCTCGAGGGCGCCGAGCTCCGCGACGTGACGGTCGGGATCGTCGGGCTCGGCTCGATCGGGCGCTCGGTTGCCTCGCTGGCGACGGCGTTCGGTTGTCGCGTCGTCGCCGTTCGCCGCCGGAGCGAGGCGGGCACGATCGCCAGCGCTCCGAACGAGGACGGCCGCCCGCTGGACGACCTCGTCCTCGACCGCGTGGGCGGCCCCGAGACGCTCCCCGAATTGCTCGCCGAGTCCGACTTCATCGTGCTCGCCGCCCCGCTCACCCCTGAGACCGACGAGATGATCGACGCCGCGACGCTCGCCATGGTCAAGCCCGGGGCGTGGCTCATCAACGTGGCCCGCGGCCGGCTCGTCGACGAGCGGGCGCTCCTGCGCGCGCTCCGCGACGGCCAGCTCGGTGGTGCCGTCCTCGACACGTTCCGCGACGAACCGCTGGCCTCGACCTCGCCCTTCTACGATCTGCCCAACGTCATCGTGACCCCGCACACGGCGTGGTCGAGCGGACGCGTCCTCGACCGGAGTGTCGAGCTCTTCTGCGACAACCTGCGCCGCTTCACGGCCGGCGAACCGCTGCGCAACGTGGTCGACCCGAGCGCCGGCTACTGATCCCGGCGACAATCGCCTGATGCAGATCGCCATCGTCGG
>JBDTNS010000009.1:0-20019 GCA_039933675.1 Chloroflexota bacterium | reverse complement strand
TCGCGGAAGACGCGCAGCTCGGCCTCGTTGAGCTTCTTGGCCTGGTGGGTGATGTTGCGGGCCTCGACGCCCTGGCCGAGCGTCCAGCCCTTGACCGTGTGGGCGAGGATGACCGTCGGGGCGCCGCTGTGCTCGGTCGCGGCCTTGTAGGCGGCATAGACCTTGCGGTAATCGTGGCCGCCGCGACGGAGCTTGGCGAGATCGTCGTCGGTGAGATGCTCGACGAGCTTGCCCAGCCGCGGATCCGGCCCGAAGAAATGCTCGCGGATGTAGGCGCCGCCCGCGACCGAGAACTTCTGGAACTCCCCGTCGAGTGTCTCGTTCATCTTCTGGACGAGGAGGCCATCGACGTCGCGTGCGAGCAGGTCGTCCCACTCGCGGCCCCAGATGACCTTGATCACGTTCCAGCCCGCGCCGCGGAACGAGGCCTCGAGCTCCTGGATGATCTTGCCGTTGCCGCGGACCGGGCCGTCGAGCCGCTGCAGGTTGCAGTTGACGACGAAGGTCAGGTTGTCGAGGCCCTCGCGGGACGCGACGTGGAGTGCTCCGAGCGACTCGGGCTCGTCGGTCTCGCCATCGCCGAGGAAGGCCCACACGCGCGAGTTCGAGGTGTCGAGCAGGCCGCGGTTGTGAAGGTAGCGGTTGTAGCGGGCCTGGTAGACCGCGCTGATCGGGCCGAGCCCCATCGAGACCGTCGGATACTCCCAGAACTCCGGCATGAGCCGGGGATGCGGGTAGGAGCTCAGACCCTGGCCCGGGACGGTGTCGCGCCGGAAGTGGTCGAGCTGGTCGACGCTCAGACGGCCCTCGAGGAACGCGCGAGCGTAGATCCCCGGCGCGGCGTGGCCCTGGTAGAAGATCTGGTCGCCGCTCCCCCCGCCGTCCTTGCCGCGGAAGAAGTGGTTGAAGCCAACCTCGTAGAGCGTCGCCGCGGAGGCGTACGTCGCGAGGTGGCCGCCGATCCCCGAGAACCTGTTGTTGGCGCGCAGGACCATCGCGACCGCGTTCCAGCGGATGAGGCGGCGGATCCGCCGCTCCATCTCCTCGTCACCCTGGAAGGCAGGCTCCTGCTCCGGGCTGATCGTGTTGATGTAGCGGGTCTGGGTCAGGGCCGGGAGCCCGACCTGCAGCTGGCGGGCTCGCTTGAGGAGCTTGTAGATGATGAATCGGGCACGCGCCTGACCCTCGTCGGCGACGACCTGGTCGAGGGACGTCAGCCAGTCCTCGGTCTCATCGGGATCGATGTCGGGGAGCTGGTGCTTGAACTCGTCGAAATACATGTGTGATCGGCTCCAGGCCGGCGCGATCGCGCCGGATCGCGGTCATTGGATGCGGCCAGCGTAGCCCAATTCGGCCAGAGCCGATGGCGGCGGGCAGGATTCGATTGACTGTGAGAGCCGCGGCTGCAATGCGAATGCAACGAGTATTACAAGTGCCGTCGCAGTGAGGGTAGGCTCCGCGGACGATGCTTCCGCTCGTCACACAGTCGCCGTCACACGAATGAAGGAGTGACCATGAGCACCCAGCCGCTCGTGCTCGTTGCCGATGATGAGCCACGCATCACGAAGCTCGTCTCGATCGCCCTCGGCGAAGAAGGCTTCCGCGTCGTGACCGCAGGTAGCGGCGAGGAGGCGCTGGCCAAGGCCGAAGAGGTCCGGCCCGACATCGTCCTCCTCGATATCGTGATGCCCGATCTCGACGGCATCGAGGTCATGCGGCAACTTCGAGAGCGGCGGCCGGTCGCGGTCATCCTGCTGACCGCCAAGGGCTCGACCGCCGACAAGGCGAAGGGCCTTGACCTCGGCGCCGACGACTACATCGCCAAGCCGTTCCATCCCGACGAGCTGGCCGCACGGGTGCGCGCCGTGTTGCGGCGATCGTCGGGCGCGCAGCCCGGGTCGGGCGTACTCAAGTTCGACGACGTCGAGATCGACCTCGAGCGCCGGATGGTGACCCGCAATGGCGAGCTGGTGCAGCTCTCGCGCACCGAATGGCTGCTGCTGCAGCACCTCGCTGCGAACGCCGGGAAGGTCGTGCTCCACACCGAGCTGCTGACCAAGGTCTGGGGACCCGAGTATCGCGACGATCTCCAGTACCTGCGCGTGTGGGTCTCGCGCGTGCGGCGAAAGCTCGGCGCCGCGCCCGGCGAGCCCGGCCGGATCAAGACCTTCCAGGGCATCGGCTACCTCCTCGACGTCGAGCCGCCCATCCAGCCTGAGCCCACCCCCGTCGCGCCTCCGGAGCAGTCGGCACTCATCGGGTAAGGGTTTTCGCGGGTCGCCGTCCCGCCAGGTCGGCGACCTCCACATCCCGGGCTCGCCAAACCGAGCCCGGGATTTTCTTGTTCGCCCAGCGCATCGATTCCGGGATCGTTCCAGCGAGTCCACGCCACTCGCGCCCGCCCGCCGCCACCGGCGAGAGACTGCGTTAGGCTCAGAGGGTGCAGCGTTACGGCCCCTCGACGGCCCTCATCGTGGTTGATGTCCAGAACGATTTTGCCGATCCGGCCGGCGGGTTGAGCGTCTCGGGGGGAGACGGGATCATCCCGACGATCAACCGCGAGATGGCCCGGGCCGCCGAGGCTGGAGCCGCAGTGGTCGCGACCCAGGACTGGCACCCGCCGACCACGCCGCACTTCGCCAAGGACGGCGGCATCTGGCCGGTCCACTGTGTCGCCGGCACGTGGGGAGCGGAGCTCCACCCCGCACTGACGCTCCCGGACGACGCGCACCGGGTCCGCAAGGGCGTCAACGGCGAGGACGGCTATTCAGGTTTCACGATGCGTGACCCGACGACCGGCGGGACGCTCCCGACCGAGCTCGAATTCCTCCTGCACGCGAGCGAGATCGATCGTGTCGTCGTCGTCGGGCTCGCCACCGATTACTGCGTCAAGGCGACGGCGCTCGATGCCGTCCGGCTCGGGTTCCAGACCACCGTCCTGACCGACGCGATCGCCGCGGTCGATCTGGAACCGGGCGACGGCGAGCGCGCCATCGAGCAACTGCGGGCCGCCGGCGTCCACCTGTGAAGCTCCACCTCGTCGACGCGACATACGAGCTCTTTCGGGCGCATTTCGCGCCTCGGCCGCCGGTGCTCGGGCGCGATGGGATCCCGTTGTCGGGCGTTTCGGGGCTCGTCGAGCAACTGCTCTACCTGCTGCGCGAGGAGCGCGCAACGCACGTCGGCTGCGCGACCGACCGGGTGATCGAATCCTTTCGCAACGACCTCTACCCGGGCTACAAGTCGTCGGCCGGGATGCCGCCCGAGCTGCTCGCCCAGTTCCCGATCGCCGAAGCCGCCGTCGAAGCCCTCGGGATCGTTCTGTGGCCGATGGTCGAATTCGAAGCTGACGATGCGATCGCTGCGGCCGCCGTCCGCTTCGGGGAGGACAAGCGCGTGGAGCGCATCTTCATCTGCACGCCCGACAAGGACATGGCCCAGCTCGTCCGAGACGAACGAATCGTGCTGTGGGATCGCCGCCGCAACCTCACCTACGACGACGCGGGCGTTCGCGAGAAATGGGGTGTGCCACCGAGCTCGATCCCGGACTATCTCGGGCTGGTCGGAGACACCTCCGACGGCTTCCCTGGGCTCCCGGGCTGGGGCTCCAAGTCGGCCGCGGCCATCCTGAGCACGTATGGCCATTACGAGGCGATCCCGGCCAGGGCATCAGCCTGGGAGGTGCCGGGGCTCGGTGGGACGCGGGCGATCGGTCTGGCCTCAACCCTTCGCGAGCACTGGGACGACGCCCTCCTCTACCGCGATCTCGCGCGTCTCCGGACCGCCGACGACGGCGTGGTCATCCGGCAGCAGGACGCCGATGAGCTGCAGTGGGAGGGCGCCCCGCGCGCTGAATGGGAGGCGTTCTGCGAGGAATGGGGTCTCGAGCGGCTGGCCAAGCGGCCGCATCGGTGGCTGGAGGACCAGGGCGCCGAGGCGGACTAGCGGACCAGCCCCAATAGCCCGTCGTGGTGGACCGGCGGCGCCGCCAGGATACCAATCGATTTTGGCGAGTGGGCCACATCGAACCACGGGCCGCCGCTCATCGAGGTGACCGTCGCCCCGCCACGCTCGGCGATCAGGCCGGCCGCCGCGATATCCCACGACGACAGCCCGCCCTGCTGGATGAACGCATCGAACCGGCCATTGGCGACGTACGCGAGGGCGAGTGCCGCCGAGCCCATCGAGCGCGAGATGCGGATCGCCTTGCGCACGTTTTGGGCCCGCGTCGTCGCCGTCCGGCCGTTGAGCGACATCGAGACCACGTAATCGGTGAGCTTTTCCTTCGCCGAGACATGAATCGGGCGCCCGTTGAGTGTCGCGGAACCGTCGGAGGTTGCCGCGAACGACTCGGCGCGCGTCGGGTCGAGGATGACCCCGACGGCCGGAACGCCATCGACCACCAGCCCGATCGACACGCAGAAGACCGGGAGCCCGTTGGCGTAATTGACGGTTCCGTCGAGGGGGTCGACGATCCACACCCGGCCACGCCCCGAGGTGGGCGCCTCGCCCGCCTTCGCCCGATGCTCCCCGGTTTCCTCGGCAAGCAACGCATCGGCCGGGTAGCGGACCCGGATCGCATCGAGGATCAAGGCCTCGGACAGGTGATCCGCCTCGGTCACGACGTCCCGGGCACTCTTGTAGTCGATCTGCTCGAGCTTTTCGTAGTGGTCCATGAGCACGATCCCGGCACGCCCTGCGAGCTCGACCGCGAATGCGAGCTCCCCCGCGAACCGCGACGGGCGCCACGGCACTTCGGGCTCGACCGTCACGGGGACTTGCAGTCGGCCGCGAGCGGGCGGACCTCCGAGCCGAGCGCCGTCAACCGATCCGTGAAGGTGACGCTCCTCCCGGGCGGGACCTGCGGGCTGAGCATGAATCCGCCAAGGTTGCCGGTCCGATCGGCCGGGTCGCTGATGCGGCACGTCGTCTGGCCGGCGCTGCTTCCGTGGTTGGTGAGGGTCAGGGTGACCGCGAGGCCCGTGCCATCGGTGACGATGTTGGTGACGGTGCCGTCGAACGGCCCGACCCCGACGAGTGCCAGCCGGGCCACGATCGCCAGGATCGCCACGAAGAGTACGACGCCCCCGATCGCGATCCCATGGACCTGCGACGCCGACGAATCGCGCAGCCCGAGCGGGTTGCACTGCTCGCACAGTCCCCTGTCGATCGCGACCGGGCGACCGCAGCGCACGCAGGCATGCGTCAATCCGGGTGCGGCTCCAGGTGTCGTCACGTCGTTGATGGTGCCACGAACCGCAGGAACGGGGCTCCGGGACCAGCGGTTCCGCGCCTTCCCCGCCGAGTTTGCTACCAGCGACCGGCAGCCTCGACAAGGCGATCGACGTCGTCCGTCGTCCGCGCAAGCACGATGACGCCGTCGGCGCCGGCTGCACGCCAACGGTCCCATGTCTCGCGCGGCGCCTGGACCCATGGCGAATCGGCGATCGATTCGTCGCTCAGCCACTCCCCCTGGAACCCGACGAGGACCGTCTGGTCGGCACGGTTCCGGCCGGCCGCCTCGAGCGCCTCAAGGTAGAGCGGCAGGTTCTGCTCGAAGTTGTCGTCGAAGGCGGACCAGCCGTCGCCAATTCGGCCGGCAAGGCGAGCACCGGCGGGCGTTTCCCCGCCCACGATGATCGGTGGTGGCGGGACCGGCACCGGATGGGCGTATGCCTCGTGCAAGGGGTAAAACGGCGAATCGCGGGTGACCGGACCGCCCGTCCACAGGGCGCGGATCACCGCGATCGCTTCCTCAAGCCGCGCCACGCGTTCGGGCGCCGCCGGGAAATCCATGCCGTATGCCGCGTGCTCCTTCGGGGCACCACCGATACCGATGCCAAGGATCAGCCGTCCACCGCTCGCGATCTGCAGGGTCGAAGCCATCCGTGCCACGAGCGCCGGGTGTCGGTTCATGACATTGAGCACGAATGGCCCGACCGTGAGTCGTTCCGTCGCGGCCGCGACCATCGACAGAATCGTCCAGCTCTCGACGACCGGCACTGCCGGCTCGCCGCGGCCCATGAAGTGGTCCCAGCTCCAGACCCCGGAGTAGCCCGCTGCGTCCAGTCGCCTGGCACTCTCCAGCCACCAGCCCGGCTCGGCTCTGATCGAGCGCAGGCAGATCCCGATCGGAAGTGGGTCGGTGACGCCCCCATCGCCCATCGAGCCGTCGATCACAGGCCCGTCTCGAACAACCGGACGTCCTCCGGCGAGATCGCGTGGCCGTCGCCTCGCGTCGGCCCGAGCGCCACCAGCGCCCCAAGCCCGTCGAGATCGGTCGGAAACCGCCCGATCAGGTCGAGCACGACCGCCTGGATCCGCGCCGCGTTCTGCTGGAAGACCTCGAGGACGCTCATCGCGTTGACGGCCTCGGTGCCCTCGATGACGCCCGCGTCGTAGTCGGTGATGAGGCTGATGTTGACGACGGCCATCCCGAGCTCGCGGCACAGCCACGCCTCGGGGTGCTGGGTCATGTTGATGACTTCCCAGCCGGCATCGCTGAACCATTTCGACTCGGATTTCGTCGAGAAGCGCGGTCCCTGGATGACGACCACGGTGCCCCGTTCGTGGACCTCGATGCCGTGGTCGCGGATCGTCTCGATCGCGAGTCCGCGCAACACCGGATCGTAAATCTCGGCCGAAGAGAGGTGCGTGACGATCGGGCCGTCGTAGAACGTGTCGATCCGGCCGGTCGTCCGATCGACGAACTGGTCGCACACCACGAAGTCGCCGGGCTTCACGTTGAGCTGGAGCGAGCCGGCAGCGCAGGGCGAGATCACCGCCCTGACCCCCAGCGAGCGCATCGCCCAGACATTCGCGCGGTAATTGATCTTGTGCGGCGGGAGCGTATGGAGGCGCCCGTGCCGCGGAAGGAAGGCAACCCGCCGACCCGATACGTTCGCGAGAAAGACCGAATCCGACGGGGGGCCATACGGTGTGTCGACCTTGACCTCTCGCACGTCGTCGAGGAGCGAATAGAACCCCGAACCTCCGAAGACCCCGATCTCTGCGGTTTCTCTGGAGTGGGTCACCCAACGCCTCCGTCCTATGTCACCCGTGTCGCCGGCGGCCGCGCCCGCGATCGAACCGATTCTACCGGTGCCGGGCGCGTAGGATGAACGACCATGAGCGAGACGTGGACCCAGGGTGACGGCTCGGCGAACGATCGGGCGTGGCTGGCGGATTGGCGGCGGCAGGTTGCGACGCTCTATTCCGAGGTGCGCGCGATGGCGGCCTCGGATCCCGCAATCGCGCTGGCGCATTGGCGAGCGGTCCGCGAGCGGCTGTATCGCCAGCATCCGCAGTCACCGGTGCCGCAGGACCAACGTGATGCCTTCCGCGCCCGCCATTTCGAGCACGATCCGAAGGTGCGCTTCGAGCTCGTCGTTGAGCCGGCGCCGCCGCCCGCCCTGGGCGCCTTCGCGCTCGAGCTCCCGAACAGCGGCCCGGACACGCTCGCGTTCAGCCGGGTCGGCCGGATCTCGATCCCGTTCCCGGACGGCGTCCGCCAGCTTTCCGTGTTCTGGATGGCGGGCTACTCGGGTGGCCTCTTTATCCCGTTCCGTGACGCCACCAACGGCACCGAGACCTACGGCGCCGGCCGCTACCTGCTCGACGGCGCCAAGGGCTTCGACCTGGGCGGCGACCCGGCGACTGGCACGCTGACGATCGACTTCAATTTCGCGAGCCAGCCGTCGTGCGCGTTCGATCCGCGCTGGGCATGCCCCCTGGCCCCGGCGGAGAACCGGCTCGAGATCGCAATCCCCGCCGGCGAAGGGCTGGGCTGACCGTCGCGCAAACCGTGACCGCTGCCACCGCTACGGTACGAACGTGCTACGCCCGATGGAACGCTCGGCAGCCAGCCAATGGCCACCGACGCGGGCATGATGGCTCGGTGAGATTTATCTCTCCGCCTCGTCGTGTGGTCGACGAACGGCTACTGTGGTCGCGTGACATTCGGTTCGTGCGTCGCCTCGCCTCGTACGTCGAAGGTGGCCGCCTCCTCGAGCTCCACACGGGGACCGTCCTCATCGGCCCGGCCGATGAGTTGACCGACGAGGCCGCTTCGGAAGTCGCCCAGCTCGCCGGTGCCGCCAGCATGCCCGAGTTCGGGCTCGTGGCCGTCGACGACACGCTGCCCGAACGGGACCGGTACCTGGTCGCGATGTCGGCGGCGGTGCAGCTCTCTGGGCTGGCCGACAGGATCGGGATGGCGCAGTCGACCCAGGTCGTGCAGACCAAGATGCTCGACTACTTCTTCAGCCTGCGGAAGCTGCACTCGATCGCGTACCAACCGATCGTCCGGATCGCGACCGGGGAGCTGTACGAGTACGAGTGCCTCTTCCGGCCGCAGATGCCGATGCTGCCGCAATCCATCACCTCGGTCGTCCAGGCGGCGATCAACACGGACCGTGGCGTCGAGCTCGATATCTACATCGTCGCGACCGCGTTGGAGCAGATCGGTCGCCTCGAGACAACGTCCCGTGCCGCCGGGAATCCGCCGCGCCGTTTCGCGATCAACCTGACCCCGTTCAGCCTCCTCGACCCGGCGTTCGAGGCGACCGCGCTCGGTGCGCTGGTCCGTGCCGCCGGCCTCGATCCGCGTCAGTTCACCGTTGAGTGCACGGAACAACAGTCCGTGTCCGACATCGTCGCCCTCCAGCGCCAGGTCCGGACCCTCCGCAAGATCGGGTTCGGGTTCGCCGTCGACGACGCGGGGGCCGGCTACGCGAGCTTCGCGCTGATCGCCGCGCTCAAGCCGTCGGTTATCAAGATCGACCGCGACATCATCCACGGGATCAACCACGACAACGCCAAGCAGGCACTGGTCGAGGCGTTCGTCTCGTTCGGTCGGCGGATCGGGGCGCACCTGCTCGCCGAGGGCATCGAACGCCGGGCTGACCTTGCGACGCTGAGCACGCTCGGGGTCGATTTCGGGCAGGGGTACCTGCTCGGTCGCCCGTTTGCCGATCCACAGCCGCCGCGCCGGCTCGATCGCCCGCTCCCACGCAAACGCGCCGCTGCCGCCGCCGCGAGTCGCACGGCCAACGTCGTGCGGCAGCCCGCTCGCGTACCATCGAGGGCATGACCGGCCTCCTCCCCGATCGCGCTCGAGCATGACCCGGTTCGGGCTCCAACTCTGGTCGCAGCAGACCGACTGGCCGAGCTTCCGTGACACGGCCCTCACCGCCGAAGCCGCCGGCTGGGAATCGATCTGGACGTGGGATCACCTCAACGCGATCTTCGGCCCGTTCGAGCAACCGATCTTCGAGGGCTGGAGCGTGCTGTCCGCGCTCGCGCCACTGACCACGACCGTGCGCCTTGGCCTGATGGTCGGCGCCAACACGTTCCGCAACCCCGGGCATACCGCGAAGCTCGCGACGACGCTCGACCACCTGTCCGACGGCCGGGCAGTCCTCGGGATCGGCGGCGCGTGGTTCGAGCGCGAGCACGACGCGTACGGGATCGACTTTGGTTCGGGCTTCGGCGAGCGGCTCGACCGGCTAGACGAATCGGTGATGCTCATGCGCCGGCTGCTCGACGGCGAGCGGTTCAGCCACGACGGCCGCTTCTACACGTTTCACGACGCGCTATGCGAACCGCGCCCCGTCCAGCCGCACTTGCCGATCCTGATCGGCGGGTCGGGGCCGAAGAAGACGCTGCGGACCGTGGCGCTGCGGGCCGATGCCTGGAACACCGATGGCACGCCGGACCAGGTGACGGCGAAGCTTGAGATCCTCGCGGGGCACTGCGCCGATGTTGGCCGTGACATCGCGGCGATCGACAAGACGCTGAATACGCCGCTCGTCATCCGCAATTCGCGGGCCGAGGCGGAACGGGCGTACGGCACGCTTCTTGGGCTGAACGGCGTCGATGACATGGGGGGAGGACCACCAATCTTCGGGTCCCCGACCGAAGTGGCCGACACACTACGGCCGTATCTCGGTCTGGGCTTCGAGACCTTCATCGTTCGCATGCCCGCGCCGTACGACCGCGAAACGATCGATCGGATGGCCGAGGTACGCGAGAACCTCGACGCGTGACGGTCGTGGCCCTGGCCGGTGGGACCGGCGGCGCGAAACTGGCCCATGGCCTCCAGCTGGCACTCCCCGCCGGCGAGCTGACCGTCGTCGTCAACACGGGCGACGACACGGAACGCCACGGGCTCCTCGTCATGCCCGACCACGATGCCGTCATGTACATGCTCTCCGGGCGATTCGATGACGAGCGTGGCTGGGGTGTTGCCGGCGAATCCTGGACCGTGATGGACGCCTTGGCCGAGCTCGGGGAGGAGACGTGGTTCAGGCTCGGCGATCGTGACTTCGCGACCCATATCGCGCGGAGCGCGCGGTTGCGGAGCGGCATGACCCTGACCGAGGCCGTGCGCTCACTGCAGGCCGCGCTCGGAATCCCCTCCCCGCTGCTGCCGATGGCCGACGAGCCGGTCCGTACCAAGGTCCTGACCGACGCGGGGTGGCTCGATTTTCAGGAGTACTTCGTGCATCAGCGGCAGGAGCCCGAGGTCCGTGAGGTGCGATTCGTTGGAGATTTGACCCCAACGACGGCTGTCGTCGCGGCGATCGCCGCGGCCGAGGTCATCGTCATCGGGCCGTCGAACCCGATCGTCTCGATCGGGCCGATCGTCTCGGGGCCGATCGCCGGGCTCGTCGAGGCGCGGGCACGCGCCGGCATCCCGGTCGTGGCCGTCAGCCCGATCGTCGGTGGCGTGGCACTCAAGGGGCCGGCCGGTCGGATGCTCGTCTCGCTCGGTCACGAATCGAGCGCCCGGGGAGTGGCCAGGATCTACCACGACCTCGCCACGCACTTCGTCCTCGACACCCTCGATGCGGCCCTCGAACCCCAGATCGCGGGGCTCGGACTGCGAACCCTCGTGACCGACACGGTCATGGCCGATCACCCCGGCCGCGAGCGCCTCGCGCGCACGGTCCTCGACTTCGCAGTCGCGCCGTGACCGCCTCCCACCTCCGGATCGCGGCGATCATCCCGGTCGGCACCCTCGAGGGCGCCAAGACCCGGCTCGGCGACACGCTCGACGCGGAGGAGCGGCACGATCTCGTCGCGGGACTCCTGGCACGGACCGTGGTGACCGCCCTGGCCGTCGATCGGCTCGACGACGTCCTCGTCATCAGCCCCGACCGCGAGGTCCTGATCCGCGCCGCGGAGCTCGGCGCGAGGACCCTCCTCCAGCGGTCCCGAGGCCTCAACAACGGCCTCCGCGAGGCGCGCTCCGACGTCGTCGCGGGTGGCGCCGACGCGCTCATCGTCCTCCCGATCGACCTTCCGTTTGTCAGCGCCCGGGCCCTCGCGACCCTCATCGAGCCGCTCCTCGTGTCCCCCGCGCCACTCGTCGTCCTCGTCACCGACCGGCACGGCACCGGCACCAACGCGCTCGCGCTCCGACCGCCCGACGCTATCGACTTCGCGTTCGGCCGCGGGAGCCGCCGCGCCCACCGAGTCGCAGCCGAAGCCGCCCGCGCGACCTACATCGAGGTCGACGGCCGTCTGTCGGTCGATCTCGATACCCCCGACGACCTCGTCTTCGTCGAATCCAATGGTGGGGAGCCGCTCGGTGTCGGCTGACGCGCGAAGTCGCCCGAGATCGGCCGCTGCGGAGATCCGCGTCCTCGCGCTCGACGGCATTCCCGAGGTCCGAGCCGGAGACGACCTCGGCCTGATCATCGGCAACGCGCTCCAGCGATCGGCCGGCGTTTTGCCGCTCACGACCGAGGACGTGCTGGTCGTCACGCAGAAGATCGTCTCGAAGGCCGAGGGCGCGATCGTCGATCTCACCACCGTCGAGCCACGGCCCGAAGCCATCGAATTCGCCGAGCGCTTCGATCGCGACCCGCGTCAGATCGAGGTCGTCCTGCGCGAGGCGCGGCGCGTCGTCCGGATGCAGAACGGCGTGCTGATCACCGAGACCGCGCACGGGTTCGTGTGCGCCAACGGCGGGATCGATGCGTCGAACGTGGGCCCCGAGACAGGATCGATCGTCATGCTCCTGCCGGTCGATCCCGACCGGTCCGCCGCCGCGATCCGGGTCGCCGTCCGCGAGCGGTTCGGGGTCGATGTCCCGGTCGTGATGTCCGACTCGTTCGGCCGTCCCTGGCGCTGGGGTATCGTCGACGTCGCGATCGGCGTGTCCGGGCTGCTGCCGCTCGAAGACCTGCGCGGCTCACCCGATGCCGACGGCCGCATCATGCACTCGACCGTGCGCGCCGTGGCGGATGAGTTCGCCTCCGCCGCCGAGCTCGCCCTCGGCAAGAGCGCCGGCCGCCCGGTTGCGCTCGTCCGTGGCGCCGCCTTCACCCGCGGCGAAGGCTCCATCCGCGACGCCATCATCCCTCGCGAGAACGACCTCTTTCCGTAGGGTGGCGCGGGGCGCTGCAACCATCTCCAGGTCGGCACTCTCGGCCGGCGCGGACGGCGCGCCCACGGAAACCCACTGTCAAATTGCGATGACCCTCGGCTGCATCAAGCGCGACCTGGTGACCAACCGGGACCCGCCCAACCCCCGCCCAACCCCCCCGTGATGCAGCCTCCCCGTGATGCATCCCAAAATGGAAGTGGCTGTCGGGCCAGGGGGGCAGGGATGCCGCGGGATCGCGGACGCCGGCGCCAGCGACAGGGCGCCGTGGCGATTGGGACCGGAAATCGTTCGGCGACCCGATTGGGGCCGCCGAACCGTGACCTCAAGCTGGGGCTCGCGCCCCACGACTACTCGGTGAGGCCGATCACATGCCCCTCGGGGTCGGCGATCAACCCAAGCTGGGCGCTGCCGTCGGGGCTGAAGCGCGGCATGATCACCGAGCCGCCGAGGGCGACGGCCTTGTCGATCGTGGCGGTGACGTCGGCGACGCGGACGTAGCCCGTCACGTGCCCGGACGACCCATCGGGGGTGCTGCCGATGCCGACGACGATCCCGGTCTCCGACTGGTCGGTCATCCCGTAGCCGCCGGGGAAATCGGTGTTCAGGTTCCAGCCGAACAACTGGCTGTAGTAGGTCTGCAGCGCCTTGCCGTCCTTGCCGACGATTTCGAGGTGCGTGATCTTCGGATCAGCCATCGGTAGATCTCCTCCTTGTGGCCCGGGGTCACGGTCGCCTCGGTTGCCCTTCACCCCAACGACGAACGGGCAACTCGGGAATCGACAGCCCCCCACCACCTCAACCGGGCGGCAGATTCCGATCGCGCGCGCTCACTCGGGGAGGCGTCGGCGCCCAGGCCTCGATGGCCGATGCCGCCCAGATCGGTCCGTCGCGGAACGTCACGACCGGCGCCGGGAACGTCGAGTCGCTGCGCTGGACCAGCGCGAGCTTCGCGGGATTGATCCGCATCAAACCCGCGATCTCCTCGCGCGTCGAGACCTCGAAGACGACGACCTCGTGGGGCTGGTCGTTCCACGCGAACGGCTCGGGATTGCCGCCGCCGACATCGGTCAGAAACGTCTCGCCGTGGTACTGGATCGCCCAGGCGCCGTCGGGGCGCGCCTCGATTGCATCGGTCAGGCGGTAAACGCGAACGAGCTTGGGGTTGATCGGCATGCCCGAAGCATGCACCCGCGGGGCCCCGACGCGCCATCCCGGGGCGTGGGCCGGTATCCTTGGCCAATGCCCCATGAGTTCATCTACACCGCATACAAGCTCGCCCGGCACTACCCGCCCGATCGGACTGTGCTCGAGAACATCTCGATCTCGTTCTTCCCGGGCGCGAAGATCGGCGTCATAGGGTCGAACGGGGCGGGCAAATCGAGCCTGCTAAGAATCATGGCCGGGCTCGACGACGGCTTCACCGGTGAGGCTCGCCTGACCCCGGGCTTCACCGTCGGTTACCTGAGCCAGGAACCCCAGCTCGACCTCACGAAGGACGTCAAGGGCAACGTCATGGACGGCGTGGCCCAGGTCCAGAACCTGATCGACCAGTACAACGCGGTGATGGCCGCCTGGTCCGACCCGGACGCCGACTACGAAGCGATCGGTGCCGCGCAGGCCGCGCTCGAGGACAAGATCGCCGCGGCTGATGCCTGGAACCTCGAGCGCAACGTCGACATCGCAATGGACGCGCTGCGCTGCCCGCCCGACGACGCGGACGTCACCACGCTCTCGGGCGGCGAGAAGCGGCGCGTGGCCCTCACCAGGCTCCTCCTCAGCCACCCCGACCTGCTCCTGCTCGACGAGCCAACGAACCACCTCGACGCCGAATCGGTCGAGTGGCTCGAACGCTTCCTCGGCGAGTACACCGGCACGGTCGTCGCCGTCACGCACGATCGCTATTTCCTCGACAACGTCGCGCAGTGGATCCTCGAACTCGATCGCGGCCGCGGGATCCCGTTCGAAGGCAACTATTCGAGCTGGCTCGAGCAGAAGCTCGACCGCCTGTCGAAGGAATCGAAGACCGCCGATGCGCGCCAGCGGACCCTCGCGCGCGAGCTCGAATGGGTGCGCATGGGCGCCAGGGCGCGCCAGGCGAAGGGCAAGGCCCGGCTGTCGGCCTACGAGAAGCTCCTCGCCGAGGCCAACGACGCCAAGGCCATGACTCGCGAGCTCGAGATCGCCATCCCGCCCGGACCGCGACTCGGCGACCAGGTCATCGAGGTGGCGGACCTGCGCAAGGGCTACGGCGACAAGCTCCTCGTCGAGGACCTGACGTTCTCGCTGCCGCGAGCCGGGATTGTCGGAATCATCGGCCCGAACGGGGCCGGCAAGACGACGCTCTTCCGGATGCTCGTCGGCCAGGAGGCGCCCGATTCAGGGGTGGTCACGATCGGCGACACCGTCCAACTCAGCTATGTCGACCAGAGCCGCGACGACCTGGCCGCCGAGAAGACCGTCTTTCAGGAGATCACCCAGGGCGTCGAGATGGTCAAGGTCGGCCAGCGCGAGATCCCGGCCCGTGCCTACGTGTCGAGCTTCAACTTCCGCGGCACCGATCAGCAGAAGCTCGTCGGCCAGCTCTCGGGCGGCGAGCGGAACCGCGTCCACCTGGCGAAGCTGCTGCAGTCCGGTGGCAATGTCCTGCTCCTCGACGAACCGACCAACGACCTCGATGTGGACACGCTCCGCGCGCTCGAGGCGGGCCTCGAGACCTTCCCTGGCTGCGTCGTCGTCATCAGCCACGATCGCTGGTTTCTCGACCGGATCGCGACCCATATCCTCGCCTTCGAGGGCGACAGCCAGGTCCGCTGGTTCGAAGGCAACGTCACCGACTACGAGGTCTTCCGCCACAAGGAGCTCGGCACCGCAGCCGACCAGCCACACCGCATCAAGTACAAACGCCTCGTCGCGTAGCGTCCTACAAGCCGAGATGGAGCCGCAACGCCGCGTCGATGCGACGCAGCACCATGTCTGGGACGACGCCGATCTTCGAGCTTAGGCGCTCGACATCGACCGAACGGACCTGTTCAGCCTGCGCCTTGGAATCGCGATCCAGGCCTGTCGCGGCAGCGCCCAGGGCGACCTGGAATGGATAGACGCGTTCGATGTTCGATGTGACCGGCACGACCGTGATGACGCCGCGACCCAGCCTCGTTGCGGTCAGGTTCGCGACGTCGTTGCTGACGACGACCGCCGGCCGACGCTTGCTGGCCTCTGACCCGCGTGATGGGTCGAGATCGACCCAATGGATGTCGCCTCGCCGGATCATCGCGGCAGCCCGTCGGCGACCGTCGCATCCCAGGCGGCGTTCTCAGCATCGGCGGCCCATTCGTCCCAGGCAGCTGCGTACGCCGCCCCAAGTTCACCGGTTCGGAGGAGCCGCACCGCTTGCTGCAGAGCCGCGGATCGCGACTCCAGCCCGCGTTCTGTCGCGTACTTGTCGAGGAACTCGACGTCCTCGCCTGGAAGGCTCACGCTGACTTTCACGGGACGATACTACCCTGGTAGGCATCGGGTAGCAATGGCCCTGACTAAGTGTCACACGTGCGCGCGGCCGCCCGGCCGAAGTCCCACAGGTCGATCTCGGGCGGCGTCACGCCGATCGTCGTCAGCACGGTGCACACATGGTTGCGGTGATCTGTGCCGTGGTGGACGACCTGCCCGAGGCGGATCCCGGCCGGGGCATGGAACTGCCAACCGTCGCCCTGTTCGATCACGTCCGCGTCGGGATCGAGCTCCCCCGCGATCAGCTCCATCCATGCCGCCCCGTTCGCCGCCATCGCCGACCGCAGCGTCGGCAGGTCCGCCACGTCCTCGTCGATCGGCGCGGGCACCTCGCGAAAGAACGAGAGGTACCACTTGTCCGATCCGACGAGGTGCCGAAACGTCGCGAGGATCGAACCGTACGTGCCGGGCGCCGACGCCTCGAGCTGCTCGGGCGTCAGGTCCAGACACGCGTCGATCAGTCGCTCGGTCGCCCAGATGTGATGGGCAAACGCATCGGTCAGCAGCGATTTCGTCATCGGTCATCCTCCTGCCGGGGCTCGGCGTGTCCCACCATCTTGTACACGAGAACGAAACGGGTGTGCCGATCGTCTTGGAGACGGTCGGCCGCCTGGCGACCGACATGGTGCGGAGGACCACTCTGAGCCGGAGTCTCGCCGATGAGCGATTTCTGGAGCTGGCCCGCCATGGCCTGGACCGTGCCTATCGGCTGGCCGGCCTCTTCCTCGGCGACGCCGACGAGGCAGCCGACGCGACCCAGGATGCGCTCGTCCGCGCCTGGCGCTCGAGTGGATCGATCCGCGACGACACGGTATTCGACGCGTGGTTCGATCGGATCCTGGTCAACGTCTGTCGCGACCGCCTTCGGCGACGGCGACGGATCCGGTTCATCGCGATCGATGAAAAGACCGAGTCGATCCACCTGCCCGATCCGTTCCGAGCCATGGTCGAGACGGACGAGATCTACCGGGCGCTGCAGACGCTCGATCCGGACCTGCGTGCCGTGATCATCCTGCGCTTCTGGGCGGACCTGACCGTCGACGCCATCGCCGCGCGGCTGGGAATCCCGGCCGGAACCGTCAAGTCGCGGCTCCATCGCGCACTCCGAGAGCTCGACCGCGAGCTCGTCCGATCGAACGAGACCGAGGCGCCGACATGACCGACGATCTCGAGGGCCGAGTCCGCGCCAGCCTGCGGCGAGACCTGCCGCCGGCACCGACGCGCCTGCAGGCGGAGCTCGATCGATTGCCGATTAACCACCCGCGGGTGGTGGGCCGCCGAGCCGTGTCATCGGGGCTGCTGACGGCCGCGGCCGTCGTGATCGTGCTCGTCGGCGTAGTCGGGGTCTCGGTCGTGCCGCGCTGGTTCGGAGCCACGGTCGGCCCGTCGGCGGCTCCCAGTGACTTGCCCTCGGCCACAGCATCGCTGGCGGCGTCGCCCTCACCGGCATTCGTCGAGGGCCTGCCTGTTCACACCGTAAGCCAGCTCCTCGCGCTTCGTGACAGCGGCACGCTCGGCGACCAGCCCGTTGCGCTCCGCGGCTACTGGTCCGACCTCATGCTGCTTCATACGTGCACCCCGTACGTCTCGAAACCCGGGGAGCTGGAGATCAGCTGCTACGACGGCGAATTTGGGATCACAGAACGCAACGAGCAGATCATGGTCTTTACGGCCGATCATGGAATTATCGTGGCGCACGGTCCGCGCCTCACGCCGTTCATGACCGAAGACCAGAAGCGTCAGGTTATCCAGGCGCCGGTCAACGGGCAGCAATATCCACCGGTCCCGATCGTCGTCATCGGCCATTTCAATGACCCTCGCGCGGCCGACTGTCAGCCAAGCGCGCGCCAACTCTGTCGCGACCGTCTCGTCGTCGATCGAATCGTCGAATTCGACCTCGCCTCCGTGCCACCGCCTGAACCGACGCCGGCTCCGACGCCATTCCCGTACGACAGTCCGCCGCCACCGAAGTTCCACGCGAGCAGATGCGCCGGCGATGTCCCCTATACGTTCATCGGCTGGAAGCCGCTCGCCGAACTCGTTCCGGACCGGTATCCGCCTGAGGCCGTCGCCTTCGCGATGGTCACCCGGGACGTGATGGAGATCGGCGATCGAATCAATGGACCCGGCCAACCGTTCAAGATCATGGGTCGCTTGATCTGCTACGCCTACGGGGAGGGCACCGCAGTCGGATTTACATGGGTCCCCGGCTCGGCCTACCGCCTGTGGGACGACGGCCACACGACCCCCTTGACGCCGTAGTCCCGATCTAAGGCTCGAGGATCTCGACGCCGAAGCGGCGCTGGTCGCGCTCGAAGTTCGCGAGGACGCTGGGCGTCCAGAGCGACGAAAACGGTTGCGCGCCTCAGGCCCCGGACTCAGGGCGATCACGCCGACCTGGTCACCGGACGGTTCGATGATCCTGTTCGGGCTTGACCCATCGGCGAACCAGTTCCGGCATCCGCCAAACGCGCTCCACGTGATCCACAAGGACGGCTCCGGCCTCACGCATGTGCTCGGCGGCCAGGACTTCAACGCGAACCGATCTGGGTCGCGCCCTAGAACGAGCGACTTGGGTCTCTGCAAATTCGGGACTGGGCCTGGAGCTAGTGCGACGGAAATGTCAGTCTCGAAGGATCTCGGCGGGCGCGCGATTGGAGAGTCGTTGGTCGTACTCGGCGTCGACAGCCGCGACATATTCCGGGACTGTGACACCCCGGAGCGCAGACTCCTTGACGACGGTCTCACCTACATGGCGCCCATTGAGCATCAGGAGTGGAAACCGATCCGCGACCACTTCCCGTTGCGCTTGCTCACTGAAGTACCCCGTCGTGACGAACGCCCCTACCCAACCACGGTCAAGGCGCGCAACCGTCCGCGCGAGGTCGAGGCCGCTCGTCACTGGTGCGGCGCCGCTCACGCATTTTGCCTGCCCCAGGACGACGAGCTTCAATGAGCTTGAGCCGGTTCCCAGATCGAGCCGACTGACGAAATCGATCCCGCCGTCACCCGCTCGCTTGGTAATCCAACCGGGCTGGTATTGCCCACTGGATCGAAGGACGCTCCCCGCTATCTCGGATGCCAGCCCTTCAAACCGGTGCTCTCCAACACCTTCATATGGTCCGAGGCGCTTGTAGTGCGAAACAACATGTCTGAGTGCGTCCTCCGCAGGCGTGCCAGCGTCAGGCCTTTGATCGGAAGCGGCTTGCGTCACTGCCCGATTCATGCGCTGCCGAACCTGTTCCTTCACCAACGGACCTTGCTCCACCCACCGCCGCCAAGCAGCGGGCGCAATGGCTAGCGCCTCTTCAAGAGACTTAGTTGGATCCCGTCGCGCGGCGATCCACTCCCATGCGAGGTTCAGGTTCTCTGCGCTCAAATCAACGAGCAGGCAGTCGAAGACGTAATTGATGAAGGGCCGGTTGCGCCGGTCTATCTGCGTTACGAGCTCGGCCCGCTCGACCAGCCCCACGCCGAGGAACCGCCAGTACCCCTTGGTCTTGCCTTCGTGGATCAGGCTCTCAAAGAAGATGAGTGGGGCGGCCCTGAGTCGGTCCGATCGTGTAGCGCCGAGATGGAAGAGGAACTGCTCCAGCACAGATCGGTTGCCGAAAGTGCCGAATGCATCCGTTCCGGAGTCCGCCTTCGTGTCGCCGTAATACCTGACGTGGCCACGCTCTGGGTCCAGTTCATCGTGCCATGGCGTCCAATCGGAGCCCGCCTGATGAGGCTTTGAAGCAATCAGGATCGCCGGGCGCCGGGGGCCGTGGACTCCTTGAATCATCCTGACAGAGTCGATCCCGTGGTCGAGCTGGACGCGGCCTGCACCTGCAAGTCCCGGCCACGGCGGCCAGCGAGTGGCATTGAACATGTTCCGAACACCGTCGATGAACTCGACATCTGGCCCAGGACTCGGCTTCACATATCGGAAGAGTTCAAAGACCCGCACTCGAATGGTGCCTCGCAGCTATTCGAACTTTCAGTGAGGGTCGCACAAGCGACGCTCACGCGTGAAAGTGCCGCCAGGATCCTGCATTCGGCTCATATCGGCCGATCCGTCAGCCGCCGCAGCACGGCGACCGGCGCGATCATGACGAGGTGCTGCCGCGCCCGTGACA
>JBDTNS010000008.1:0-20941 GCA_039933675.1 Chloroflexota bacterium | reverse complement strand
TCTCGGGCCTCCACGTGATCTATGTCTGGACGCACGATTCGGTCGGACTCGGCGAGGACGGGCCGACGCACCAGCCGGTCGAGCACTACGCGGCCCTTCGGGCGATCCCGAACCTGTGGTTCGTCCGTCCCGGCGACGCGAACGAGACCTCAGCGGCCTGGGCGCTCGCCGCGGAACGGACGGACGGGCCGATCGCCCTGGCGCTCACCCGCCAGAAGGTCCCCACCCTGGCCGGCACGGGCCGGCTGGCGCGCGAGGGCGTCGCGCGGGGCGGCTACATCCTGCGCGAGGCGTCGGGCGAGGCCCCGGAGCTCATCATGATCGGGACTGGCTCGGAGCTGCAGCTCGCGTTCGCGGCCGCCGAGGCGCTCGAAGGCGAGGGGATCCCGACGCGGGTCGTCTCACTCCCCTGCTGGGAGGTCTTCGACCTCCAGGACGAGGCGTATCGCGAAGCGGTCCTGCCGCGGTCGGTTCGGAAGCGGGTCAGCGTCGAGGTCGGCGTCTCGCTCGGCTGGGAGCGCTGGGTCGGCGACGAGGGCGCGATCATCGGGCTCGACCATTTCGGTGCCTCGGCACCCGCCGGCACGATCTTCGAGAAGTTCGGCTTCACCGCCGAGCGCGTCACCGATGTCGCCCGCCGCGTCGTCCGCGAGGGCCTCCGTGGCCGCATCCCGACGCTCGACGGCGGCCACTTCGGCAAGCACCCCACGATCGAGCACGGCCAGGCCGACGTGGGCAGAACTGCCGGCTCCGACCCGGGCCACAGCTGATGCGCATCGCCTTTGCTGCCGATCATGCCGGCGCCGCCCTCAAGGACGAATTGGTCCGCCGCCTGGCCGCGACCGATCTCCCGCATGTGTGGATCGACCTCGGCGGTGACGGCTCGGACCCGCTCGACGACTATCCGGACTTCGCCCAGCGGCTCGGCCAGGCGGTCGTTGGCGGGGAGGCGGACCGCGGGATCCTCGTCTGCGGCTCCGGGGTCGGCGCGTCGGTCGCCGCCAACAAGATGCGCGGGATCCGCGCCGCCGTCTGCCACGACACCTATTCCGCGCACCAGGGCGTCGAGCACGACGATATGAACGTCCTGACGTTCGGGTCGAGGGTCATCGGACCCGAACCCGCCTACGAGTGTGCGGTTGCCTTCCTCGGAGCTGTGTTCAGTGGCGAGCCGCGCCACCGGCGACGGCTGGCGAAGGTCCTCGCGATCGAGGCCGCCGGGCGATAACAGGGTGCGTCACGGCGGACCACGGCGACGCTGCAAGCTGAGTGAGCCTCGCTGCAATCCGCTTCGCTGCGTCTGCGGCGTACCATTGAGGACCATCCTCGGAGGCCCTCATGCCCGATCCTGCGCCGACCGCCGTGACCATTCCCGGGCTCGCCCTTGGCGACGGGACGGCCGACTACGAGGCGGCCGTCGAACGGGCAACCACCGAAGAATGGGCGAACCGCCTCTTCGCCCGTGACGTGTCGCTGTGGTCGAGCGATGCCCGCGTCGGCGCGGCAATCGCCGAGCGGCTCGGCTGGCTGGACGCGCCGGAGCATTTCGCCAAGCAGACGGTGGCGCTCGAAGCCTTCGGTGACGCGGTCGTCGAGGAGGGCTTCACCACGGCAATCGTCGCCGGGATGGGCGGCAGCAGCCTCGCCCCGGACGTGCTGCACCGGACGTTCGGCTCGCTCGACGGATACCTCGCGCTGCGCGTCCTCGATTCGACCGATCCTGCCTATGTCGCGGCGACGCTCGACGACCTCGATCCCGTGCGAACGCTGGTCCTCATCGCCTCGAAGTCAGGGACGACGACCGAGCCGAATGCCTTTCTCGCGGCGACCTGGGCGCGCGCGGACGCGGCGCTCGAAGCAGTCCCCCATCACGTCTACGACAACCCGGGCGCCACCTTCGCGGCGATCACCGATCCCGGCGCGAGCGTCCATGCCATCGCCCACACGGACGACTTTCGCGAGGTCTTCCTCAACCCGCCCGATATCGGCGGCCGCTACTCCGCGCTGACATACGTCGGGCTCGTTCCGGCGTCGCTCATCGGGATCGATCTCGATGCGCTGCTGGCGTCCGCGGCGGCGATGCTCGGGGCCTGCCGCGAGCCGGACCCGGGCGCGAACCCGGGGCTCTCGCTCGGGCTCGCCATCGGGACCTTGGCGAAGGCCGGCCGCGACAAGCTGACCTTCCTGACCGACGACGAGATCGGCGGCTTCGGGGCGTGGGCGGAGCAGCTCATCGCGGAGAGCACCGGCAAGCACGGCGTCGGGATCGTGCCCATCGACGAGGAGCCGCTCGGTGCCGTCGACGCGTATGGCATGGACCGGGCGTTCGTCCGGATCTCGCTCGCCGGCTCGACTGGCGCCGCGGGCGCGGCTCGCGATACGCTCGCCGACGCGCTCGAAGCCGCCGGCCACCCGGTCATCCGGATCGAACTGACTGATCCGATGGATCTCGGCGCGGAGTTCATCCGCTGGGAGGTCGCCGTGGCAATCGCCGGGGCCGTTCTCGGCATCGATCCGTTCGACCAGCCGAACGTGGAGGAGGCCAAGGCCCTGACACGGCGGCTCCTCGAGTCGGGCGCGACTGACCGCGATCGCCGATCAAGCGACGCGGCCCCGCCCATCGCGAGCGGCGACGGCCTCACCCTCCACGGCGATGCTGCGCTCCGGCTCACGGCGGGCGCCGGCGACCTCACCGGGGAGCTGACCCGTCACCTCGCACGCCGCCGCGCAACGGCCTACCTCTGCCTTCAGGCGTTCATCGCCCCGACGCCGGCCCGCGACGCGGCGTTCGCCCGCATCCGGGCCCTGCTGCGCGACCGTACCGGCCGGGCCACGACCGCGGGCTACGGGCCGCGCTTCCTCCACTCGACCGGGCAGCTCCACAAGGGCGGCGCCCCGATCGGCTGGTTCATCCAGCTCACCGCGGATCATCGGGCCGACCGCGAGATCCCGGGCTGGCCCTACACCTTCGGTCAGCTCATCGACGCGCAGGCGGCCGGGGACTTCGCCGCCATCGAGTCGCACGATCTGCCGATCCTGCGGGTCCATCTCGGCGCCGACCCCGATGCCGGGCTGGCCGCGCTCGAACGGGCGCTCGCCGCAGCCCTCGCCACCCCAACCGAGGCTTG
The DNA here is from genome assembly GCA_039933675.1 of Chloroflexota bacterium. Lineage (GTDB taxonomy): Bacteria > Chloroflexota > Limnocylindria > Limnocylindrales > CSP1-4 > SPCO01. Next base: position 17,813 of record JBDTNS010000008.1, on the reverse strand, counting down.
ATCCAGCGATGCAGATCGGTTTCATCGGCCTCGGCCGGATGGGCGCCAACATGGTTCGCCGGCTCATTCGCGACAACCACGAGATCGTCGTCTTCAACCGGACGCCGGAGAAGACGAGGGAGATCGCGGGCGAGGGCGCCAAGCCGACGTTCTCGATCGCCGAGCTCGTCGTCGCTCTCGCGAAGCCGCGCGCGGTCTGGATCATGGTCCCGGCCGGCGACGCCACGGAAGCCCAGATCGCCGAGCTCCTCGAGCACCTCGAGCCGGGCGACACGATCATCGACGGCGGCAATACCAACTTCCACGACGACGTGCGCCGTCACGCGACGCTGAAGGAAAAGGGGATCGGCTACGTCGACGCCGGCACGTCGGGCGGCGTCTGGGGACTCCAGGTCGGCTACTGCCTGATGGTCGGCGGCGACCCTACCGAGGTCGACCCGCTCGTCCCGATCTTCACCTCGCTCGCGCCTCCGGGCGGCTACCTGCACGTCGGCGGACCGGGCGCCGGGCACTACGTGAAGATGGTCCACAACGGCATCGAATACGGGTTGATGCAGGCCTACGCGGAAGGCTTCGAGATCCTCCACGCGGGCGACTACGCACTCGATCTCGGGGCGATCTCGAACCTGTGGATGCAGGGTTCGGTCGTGCGCTCCTGGCTCCTGGAGCTTGCCGGCCGCGCGTTCGCGGCGAACGGCCAGGACCTCGAGCACATCAAGGGCTATGTCGCCGACTCCGGTGAGGGCCGCTGGACGATCCAGGAGGCGATCGACCACGACGTCCCGGCGCCGATCATCACGCTCTCGCTGCTGACCCGCTTCCGCTCCCGCCAGGACGATTCGTACGGGGCCAGGGTCCTCGCCGCGCTCCGCAACGAGTTCGGCGGCCACGAAGTCAAGACCGAGTAGCCCGACGTGGTCGCGACGCGCCGGAAACCTGAGGCGTCCAAGGCCGGGGCGGCCGCGGCACCCGCGGCGTCCACGAAGGCGCCCGAGGCCCCGCTCGAGGCGCCCGCCGACCAGCCGATCCCGGCGCAGCCCTCGCCGCGGGCCAAAGACGCACCGCGGACGATGAAGGAAGTGCGGATCGAGCGCGCCGGCAAGCGACCGTCGCGCGCGAAAGCGGTCAAGAACGTCCTGCGCGACGGTCTCCGTCTCGAGCAGGTCCCGGACCCGTCCGTCCTCGTGCTGTTCGGCGCGACCGGCGATCTGGCCCATCGCAAGGTGATCCCCGCCCTCTACCAGCTGTGGCGGACGAACCTGCTCCCCCACGAGTTCGTCCTGCTCGCGATCGGTCGCCGGCCGTACGACGACGAAGCGTTCCGCGCCGATATTCGAAAGTCGCTCAGCGAGTTCAGCCGCGTCCTCCCGCTCGATGAGGACGCGCTGGCATCGTTCGCCGAGCGGATCCGCTACACGCGCTGCGACTTCGCTGACGCGGCCGCGTTCGATGGGCTCGTCACCACGCTCGACGCGCTCGACAAGAAGAACGGGACGCGCGGCAACCGGCTCTTCTATCTTGCCACCCAGCCCTCGCAGTTCGCCGACATCATCGCGCAGCTCGGGCGCGTCGGCCTCGATCACGAGCAACACGACGGTGGCTGGCGGCGGGTCGTCATCGAGAAGCCCTTCGGCCATGACCTCGACTCGGCGAAGCGACTCAACCGCGAGGTCAGCAAGGTCTTCCGCGAGTCGCAGATCTACCGCATCGACCACTACCTCGGCAAGGAGACGGTCCGCAACCTGCTGGTCTTCCGCTTCGGCAACGGGATCTTCGAGCCGCTGTGGAACCGGCGCTACGTCGACCACGTGCAGATCACGGTGGCCGAATCGATCGGGATCGAGAACCGCGGCGCGTTCTACGAGGAAACCGGCGCGTCGCGCGACGTCCTCCAGAACCACCTCCTCCAGCTCGTCAGCCTGGTCGCCATGGAGCCGCCGGCGACGTTCGAGGCGAATGCGCTCCGCGACGAGAAGGTCAAGGTCCTGCGCGCGATCGACATCGCGCCGGCCGACGTCCACCGCCACGTCGTGCGCGGGCAATACGGCGCGGGCTGGGTCGCCGCCACGCAGGTCCCGGGCTACCGCCAGGAGCCCGATGTCGACCCCGGATCGGAGACCGAGACGTTCGTGGCCGCCCGCTTCATGATCGACGACTGGCGCTGGTCGGGTGTCCCGTTCTACGTCCGGACCGGCAAGCGGCTCCCGAAGCGCGCGACCGAGATCGCGATCCAGTACCGCGAGGTCCCGCACCGCCTGTTCAAGGACGAAGGCGTCGAGCCCGACGCCAATCTGCTCGCGATCCGGATCCAGCCCGACGAGGGGATCATGCTGCGATTCGGCGCCAAGGTGCCGGGGCTTGGGCTGGACATTCGTTCCGTCACGATGGACTTCACCTACGGCTCGGCGTTCACCGTCGACTCGCCCGATGCCTACGAGACGCTCATTCTCGACGCGCTCCAGGGCGACGCCTCGCTGTTCACGCGCGCCGACGAGGTCGAGGAGGCGTGGAGCATCGTCGACCCGATCATCGACACGTGGGCCTCCGGACCGCCGCCCGACTTTCCGAACTACGACGCCGGCACGTGGGGACCACCCGCCGCCGACGACCTGATCCAGCGCGACGGCCGGCACTGGCGCCGGTACTGACGGCGGCGATGGTCACCGAGGCACCGGTCAAGCTCGGCGAGCCGACCCTCCGCTGGTCGGCGCGAGCCCACTCGATCCCCGAGATCGAGAGCGAGCTCGCGCGGATCTGGGCCGCCCAGGACCTGACGGTCGAGAACGATGGGCAGATCGTCCGGCACATCGCCGCGCGGACGAGCGTGATGAACCTCATCGTCATCGCCCGCCGGCCCGAGATCGCCGAGCGCTGCGCGGCGACGATCCAGGAGCTGACCGGCCGACACCCGTCGCGGACGATCGTCATCCAGTCGGCCGACCCGGACGGCCCGTCGTGGCTCGATGCACGAGTCGAGGCGCACTGCATCCTGCCGCGCGCCGACGCCGCCGAGACGTGCGCCGAGACGATCCACCTCATCAGCGGCGGCGAGGCCGGTCGGCATCTCGCCGCGATCGCGACCCCGCTGATCATCCACGACCTCCCGGTCACGGTCTGGTGGCCGGGTGAGCCGCCACTCTCGAGCGCGGCCGCCCACGACATCCTCGTCGGCGCTGACCGGCTCGTCGTCGATGGATCGACCTGGAGCGGCGACGGGCTCATGCGCCTGCGGGAGATGTCGTCGCTGCTCGACACGACCTCGATCGCGATCAGCGACTTCGCGCTCGCCCGGCAATCGCGCTGGCGTGAGGCGATCGCGTCGATCTTCGACGACCCGGACTTCCTGCCGTACCTGCGCTCGATCCGGCGGGTTGCGATCACGTACGCGACCCACGACGAGACAGGCGCCTCGGGCTCGACCAATCTCATCAAGCCGGTCTATCACGTCGGCTGGCTCGCGTCGCGGCTCGGGCTCTCGGTCGACAGGACGCTCGCCCCGGTCGATGGACCCTCGACCGCGTCGTCGCGCCCCCGTGGCGGCGCCGGCCCAGGATTCGCGCGGCCGATCGTCGGCCGTGGCCTCGTTGCGACCCTGGCGGACGGACGCGGCGAGGTCGCGGTGGTGATCCGGCCCATCGTCTCGACAATGCCCGCCGGCACGACGTTGCGGGTCGAGCTCCTTGCCGAGCGACGCGGCTCGGAGCTGCGGGCCGACGTGACGGCCGAGGAGGAGACCGTCCACGTGCGCGTCTGGCAGGACGGCGTCGAGGCGTTCGACCGGCATTTCCGCGCGCCGCGGCGGGGCGACGTCGACCTCCTGGCCGAAGCGATCGAATCGGGCCGCCGCGACCCGGTGGCCGTTGGCGCGCTCCGCTCGGCGGCAGAGCTGGTCGGGCCGGATGGAGGGACCTCGTGAGCGAACCGGAGATCGTGATCGTGGCCGATCCCGGCGCCGGGGCCGTGGAGGCCGCCGCCCGCATCACCGCCGCTCTCGCCTTCGCGGTCGAGGGGCGCGGGCGCGCCGACTGGGCGACGACCGGCGGCTCCACGCCCGTGGCCATCTACCGACGCCTCACCGCGCCACCGCTCATCGACGCGGTCCCGTGGGCCGCCGTCCACGCGTGGTGGGGTGACGATCGCTACGTCACGCGCGACCACCCACTCTCCAACGTCAAGCCCTTCGACGACATCCTGCTCGATGTTGGGGAACGCGAGGAGGGCACATCTGGTGGTGCCGCGGAAGGCGTCCCGATCCCGTACGAGAACGTGCATCCCTTCCCGACCACGAAGGCAATCGGCGAGGCCCGCGGCGCGGGCTGGTGTGCCGAGGCACTCGCCGAGGAGCTGCGATCCGCGGGTCTTCCGACGGAGGACGGCTGGCCGGTCTTCGATCTCATGCTGATCGGGATCGGTGGCGACGGCCACCTGCTCTCGGTCTTTCCGGGGTCGCCGGCGCTCGCCTCGGATGCCCTCGCGCTCGCGATCCCGGCGCCGACCCACATCGAGCCGCACGTCGAGCGCGTCACGCTGAACCCGGCCGTCGTGGGCGTTGCCCGGCAGGTCATCATCGTCGTCAACGGCGCCGACAAGGCGCCGGTCGTCGCCCGGATTCTGGGACCCGGCGAACGCGACCCCAGCCGCTGGCCGGCGCAGCTGGCGCGACGTGCGGGCGCGGTCTGGATCCTCGACGAGGACGCCGCCGGAGTCCTCCCGCGCTGATGACCGAACCCAGGCTCGGGACGCGCGCACACGAGATCGTCATCCGGCGCGCCGATGGCGGCGATGGTGCCGCGATCGGCGAGGTCTGGCTCGCGTCCTGGCGCGCGACCTTCGACTTCCCGCCGGCCCACCCGGACGATGACGTCCGAACCTGGCTCGCCACCGAGATGCTCGAAACCCGCGAGACGTGGGTCGCCGCCGACCCGGATGGCCGCGTCGTGGCGTTGATGGCGCTCTCGCCATCGATGATCGATCAGCTCTACGTCGCACCCGATCGCCTCGGTTCCGGGATCGGCAGCCGGCTCGTCGAGCTCGCCAAGTTGCGTCGGCCGGCGGGCCTCGATCTCCACTGCTTTGCCGTGAACGGGCGGGCGCGGGCGTTCTACGAGGGGCGCGGGTTCCGTGCCGTCGCGACCGGTGACGGCTCGCACAACGAGGAGGGCCAGCCGGACATCCGCTACGCCTGGCGCCCGGCACCGGCGCCGGCTCCGTGACCGCGTCGGCGCCAACCACGATCGTGGCGTCGCGCGACGGAACGCCGATCGGGATCTTCGAGACCGGCTCGGGGCGCCCGCTCATCCTCGTCCACGGTGCGTCCGCCGACCACACGACGTTCCGGGTCGTCGGGCCGCTCCTCGGGACGGCCTTCACGGTCAACGCGATCGACCGGCGCGGGCGCGGCGCCTCGGGCGACCGTCCCGGCTACGCCATCGAGCGCGAATTCGAGGACGTCGCGGCCGTCGCCGAGCGGCTCGCCGAGGAGTCGGGCGGGCCGGTGGATGTGGTGGGTCACTCGTACGGCGGTCGCTGCGCACTCGGCGCCGCGCTCATCACCGATGCGATCCGGCGCGTCGTCTCGTACGAGGGCGCACCGACGCCGTCCGGATCGAGCTATCACCCGCCGGGCGTCGAGGCGCGACTCGAGGAGCGAGTCGGGCAGGGCGATCTCGACGGGACGCTCGCCACGTTCATGACCGAGGTCGTCGGGATGTCGGCAACGGACCTGGCCGCCTATCGGGCGGATCCGATCTGGCCCGTCCGCGCTGCCGCGGCGCTGACGATCCCGCGCGAGCTCGAGGCGGAAACGAACCCGGCAGCCTCGCTCGAGCGGCTCGGGGCCGTCCGACAGCCGGTCCTGCAAGTGCTCGGTGGCAAGAGCCTGCCGGTCTTCCGCGACGCGACCCTCGCCCTCGCCGGGCGGCTGGCCGACGGGCGGATCGTCGTCATCGACGGCGCACGGCACGCCGCGCATCACACGCATCCAGCCGAGCTGGTCGCCGCCATCGAGGCGTTCCTGGCCTGACGTTGTCGCCGTCCCGGGACAGTGGGCCGTTCACCTGAGATTCAGGTTCGCTGGCCATCCTGACGCGATGGTCGCCGTGCGAGCCCCCAGGTCGCCGACCGCGCGCGCCCCAACGCGCGGCGGAGCAACGGCGATCGCGCCCGCCAGGCGGCGTTCCGTGCCGGTTCGCGTCCCGCTCGCGGTCGGGGCGGCCCGCGCGGCGGCCCACCTGACGGGACTCGTCCACCATCGCGGCACGGCCATTCCCGGTCTGGTCGCGCAGAAGATCTGGCCCGAGGCGCTCCTCTCTCTGGGCGGTCAGCTCGAACGGACGGTCGTCGTGGTCGGCACGAACGGCAAGACGACGACGGCCGGTCTGATCGCGCACCTGATCGGGCACGGCGGGGCGCAGCCCATTGCCAATCGCTCCGGCGCCAATCTCCGCCAGGGTCTCGTGACGACCCTCGTCGGGGCGTCGGACCTGCACGGCCGGATCGGACACTCGCACGACGCCCGGCGCGACGGTGTCTTCGAAGTCGACGAGCTCGCGCTCGCGCAGGTACTGCCGGATCTTGGGCCGACCGTCATCGTCGCTACGAACCTGTTCCGCGACCAGCTGGATCGGTATGGCGAGGCCGACGTGATCGTCGCCCACTGGGCGGCCGCCCTCGAGCATGCGGCACCCGGCAGCCGCTTTGTCTACTGCGCCGACGATCCACGCCTCGCGATGCTCGCCGGCGCGATTGATGTGCCGACCATGACGTTCGGGCTCAAGGACGCGCCAGCCGACCGCCCGGAGACCGACCCGCTGCATCGCGCCACGATCGATCCCGTCGCTTGCAGGACCTGCGGCCGCCCGCTCGTGTATAGCTGGCGGAGCGTCGGCCATCTCGGCGATTTCCGGTGCCCCGAGGGGCACATCCGCCGGGCGCGGCCCGATGTCTCGGTCGTGCCACTCGGGCCGGTCGACCGACACGGCCTGATGGGCGACGGGCCGGCCGGCGTGGCAACCGTGCGGATCGAGACCGCGACGGGAAGCGCCGTGGCTCGACCACGGATCGATGGGCTGCCCAATGCCTACAACGTCGCGGCGGCCGTGGCGGCTGCCGCAGCACTCAAGATGGATCCGCTGGCGGCGACGGCCGCGCTCGATGGAGCGGGCGGCGCATTCGGGCGCCTCGAGCGTATCGCCATCGGCGATCGCATCCTCGTCCTGGTGCTCGTCAAGAACACCGTCAGCCTGGATGAGACCGCGCGGTTCGGACCCATCCTGGAGGCCGAGGTCACGCTCATGGCCCTCAACGACGCCCCGGCTGACGGGCGGGACGTGTCCTGGATCTGGGATGCCCCGATCGCGCCGCTTGTGGCGGCCCGCCACGTTGTCCTGACCGGGACGCGAGCCGAGGATCTTGCCCTCCGGCTCAAATACGACCCCGCCGTCACGCGCAGTCCACCCCGCTCGGTCCGGACGGAAGGGAACGTCGAGGCCGCCCTCGACGTTGCGCTGGCGCAGGCACCAGCGGGCGGCACGATCGTCGCGGTGGCGACCTACACGGCGATGATGGGACTGCGCGCGATCGCGGAGACGCGGGGCGGTGTCGCTCCGATCCCGCGTTGACCGGCATCGTCATGCCCACCCGTCTTCGCCTCGTCCACCTCTTTCCGGACGTGCTGCGCTTCTACGGGGACGGCGGGAACGTCGATACGCTGGTGGCGCGCGCCGCCGCTCGGTCGATCGAGCTGACGGTCATTCCCGTCCCGATCGACGCGACCACCATTCCCCCGGCCGACATTGTCCTCGTCGGCGGCGGCCAGGACGCCGAGCAAGTGACGGTCGCCCTTGCGCTGGAACGACTGGGTCGCCAGCTGACGGATCTCGTCGCCGAGGGGACCGCGCTTCTCGCAGTGTGCGGCGGATACCAGAACCTCGGCCGCCGCTACCGAACGTCGTCCGGCACGGAGCTGCCATGCCCGGGATTGCTGCCGGTCAGCACGGACGGTGTCGGTGCCGTGTCGCGTCTGGTCGGTCCCGTCGTCGCCCGTCTCTCGGCGGAGCTGCCGGTCGGAGCCGCCGGAACTGTTGTCGGGTTCGAGAACCATCGCGGGCGCACAACGCTCGACCCTGGCGCCCGCGCGTTCGCGACGATCGAGATCGGTCACGGCAACGACGATCGCGACGGCACGGAAGGCGTCCTGCTCCTCCCCGGCGAGGGTGGCCTGCGCGGCCTGCGGATCGGAACCTATCTGCACGGACCGCTCCTGCCGCGCAACCCGCACATCGCCGACGCGGTGCTCGCCGCCGCCGTGGCGCAGGGCGCGGGCTTCGCCGAACTGGCGCCGATCGACGACCGCCTCGACTGGCGGGCGCACGACCATGCGGTCGAACGCATCCGGCATTCCGCGCGCGACGGGCGCGGCATCCCCGGCAGAGTCCGGCGCGCGATGAACCCGGTCCGCAGCCTGATCGGGTACTGACCGGGCGATCGGTCGGGCGCGTTCGTGCCAGACTGTCGCCATGCTCGACATGGGATTCCTCGGCTGGATCGTCGTCGGCTTCCTCGCCGGCGCGATCTCGGGTCGGCTGGTGGGCGGTCGGACGGCTCGCGGCTGCCTCCCCAACATCGTCGTCGGGGTCCTCGGCGGGTTGGTCGGCGGGTGGCTGGCGAGCCAGATGGGGTTCACGCAGGCCCAGGGATTCATCGCGGCGGTTGTGGTCGCGGTCTTCGGATCGCTCGTTGTGCGGCTCGTCCTGAACGCCATAAGCGAGCGCTGAGGCGTCCGGCTACCATCGAAGCATGATTGACGACGCGGCGACCGCCTCGCGCCCCTACTCCCACGGGCTCGAGGGCGTCATTGCGGGCGAGACCAGCCTGAGCTATGTCGACGGCGAGCGCGGGCGGCTCCTCTACCGCGGCTACCGCATCGGGGACCTCGTCGCGCACGGCACCTTCCCGGCGATCGCCAACCTGCTGTGGACCGGCGACTGGGATCCGTGCCACCGGCTCGCGACCGGGGCGATCCCGCCGGCCGTGATGGGCGTTCTACGGGCGCTCCCGACCTCGACCAAGCCGATGGACGCGCTTCGGACCGCCGTCTCCGCGTGGGGCGCGACGCAGGATCTCCGATGGCCGCCGACTCCCGAGCAGGCCCGCGCGCTGACCTCGTTCTCACCGTCCGCGCTGGCGGCGTTCATCCGGCTGCGCGGCGGCAACGAGCCGGTCGAACCCGATCCCTCGCTCGATCTCGTCGAGGGCTTCCTCTACCAGCTCAACGGCGAACGGCCAGACGCCGAGACGGCGCGGGCGCTCGACGCCTACTTCATCGTCGGTGCCGAGCACGGGTTCAACGCATCGACCTTCACCGCGCGCGTCGTCACCTCGACCCGCTCCGACATCGCCTCGGCGGTGACGGCCGCGATCGCGACGATGAAGGGGCCACTCCATGGCGGAGCGCCGTCCGAGGTCGTCGACCAGCTCGCCGAGGTCGGCTCGCCCGAGCTCGCTGAGCAGTGGGTGCGCGACGCGCTCGATCGCGGCGAGCGGCTGATGGGCTTCGGGCATCGGGTCTATCGCGCGTATGACCCGCGGGCGACGGCCCTGCGCAAGGTCGCCGAGGGGATGGAGCACCGCCCGGACTGGCTCGAGCTCGCGATCAAGGTCGAGGATGTCGTTCTGCGGGTCCTCGCCGAGAAGCACCCGGAACGGGCGCTCAAGACGAATGTCGAGTTCTACGCCGCGCCGGTGCTGATGGGCGTCGGCCTCGCCCCGGACCTCTTTCCGGCGGCCTTCTCGCTCGCCCGCCACGCCGGCTGGACGGCCCACGCCCTCGAGCAGAGCGCCGACAACAAGCTGATCAGGCCGGATGTCAACTACGTCGGGCCCGCGGAGCGCGACCTGCCGAGCTGAACGGGACGGGGCGGGTTGGGCCCTCCCCGTGACATCACGCACGCCCGAGCACCGTAAGGGCGGATTTCCGGTACGGAGCCCCTCGGCCCCGCCGCCGTGGCACAACGGACGCCCGAGGAACGTAAGGGCCGATTCACCGAATTCTGCCCGGTCCGAATGGCTCCCGCCGGCCGATTCGGGCCGCAGCCTGAGCGTGCGACGTGCTCACGAACGCCAGTCCAGAGCGATTCCTGGTCAGGCACCGACCATTGCGTTCCGTGCGTGTGCTTTGTGCCACTGATGGCGGGCAGGGCGGCGGCCAAGCCCCCCTCGGGGGCCCCTTCGGGGGGGCCGGCTGGGCCGGCGCCGCGCCCAGGCCGACGGGCCCTACCCGGCCGGGCACATCACCCGGCGGGCGGTACGTCCAGCCAGCCTTCGCGAACGGCCCGGGCCGCCAGCTCGGCCCGCGAGGAGACGCCGAAGCGTTCGAAGATCCGCGAGAGGTGCGTCTCGACCGTCTTCGAGCCGATTCCGAGCGTCGCGCCGATCTCGTCATTGCTCCGCCCATCGGCGACGAGCCGGACGACGTCGTGCTCGCGTGCGGTCAGGTGGGCGCGCCGTGCCGTGCCAGGCCGCACCGCGAACGCCATCCCGCCCGAGGCTACCCGCCGGATCGCATCGACCAGCTCGGCGAGTGGCGCGGTCTTGAGCACGAAACCGGCCGCACCGAGGCTCAGGGCCGCCTCGGCATATTGCGGGTAGTCGTACGCGGTCAGGACGATGACGGCCGGCAGGACCGCGGCGCCGCCCCTGTCCGCGAAGAGTCGCAGCCCGCTGTCGGTCCCGAGCCGGATGTCGAGCAGGAGGACATCGACCGCGGCCGCGTCGACCAGCCCGGCAGCGCGCGCGGCGTCGAGCGAGCCACCGACGCCGACGACCTCGAAATCGGGCTGCGTCCGGAGCAACGCCGCGGTCCCCTCCCCGACGACCGGGTGGTCGTCGATGACCCCGACGCGGATCCGTCGCCCGGCAAGGCCCGCCAGGTCGTCGCGATCCTCGGCGCCCCGGGCCGTCAGCGCGGCCGCCATTCGAGCGCGACGTGGGTCCCGCCGGTCGGCCAGCGACGAACGTCGAGGATTGCCCCGATCGCCTCGGCTCGCTGCTCCATGTTGAGCAGGCCGAAATGCCCCGATTGCTCGGCCGCCTCGCCCGCGTCCGCGGCGATGCCGGGACCGGCATCATCGATCGAAAGCGAGACGCCCGAAGCCGTCGAGGTATAGCGGACGACGATCGGCGGTCGCCCGTGCTTGACCGCATTGGCCAGCGCCTCCTGCGCCACGCGGAAGAAGGCGAGCTCGACATCGGCCGGCGGCCGCGCGCCATCCGAACGCTCGAGCCGAACCTCGCCACCCGCGAGGCGCTCGATCCGCAGAACGAGCCAGTCGAGCGCAGGGCCGACTCCGAGGTCGTCGAGGATCGGCAGCCGCAGGTCGCCGCAGATCGCCCGCAAACGATCCGAGACGGTCCGCGCGATGTCCGCGCCGTCGGTATCACCTGCCGCGTCGAGGCGCTGGACAAGCAGTGTCAGCTCCTGGAGCGCGTCGTCGTGGATATCGGCCGCCACGCGCGCCCGTTCCGCCTCGGTCGCCGCGACGACGAGGTCGCGCTGGAGCTGCGCCCGCGTCGCGAGCCGGGCCAGCGGCCGGACCGTGAATCGGCCGGCGGCCAGGATCAGCACGATCCACAGCGCGAACGGGAAGAGATACGGGCTCGAATCCGTCGAGAGCGCAAGGATCGGGGTCGCGCCCGCGACCGCGAACTCGGTCGATTCGAGGAGGCGACCGCTCGACGACGCGGCGCCGAGCAGACCGCCTGGCTGGATCGGACCGGCCGCGGCGAGACCCGGGATGAGCGGGATCGCCCCGACGAGCGCCCAGCGCGCGACTCCCGAACCCGACCACGGTTCCGTGACGGCCAGCCCGATCCCGACCAGGACCGCGCCAACCACGCAGGCCGCCGTCGCCTGGGCGACGAGACGACGTTCCTGGGCGTCGGCGATGCGCTCGTGTAGCCCGAGGGCAAGCGGGATCATTGCGAGCGGGAGCAGGATGCCACCGATCGCGATGACCGGCGGTGACCAGGTCGCGTCGAGCGGCCGGAGGATGAACGGGACCGCGGTCGCCACGGCCAGCGGGACCGCCAGCGTCTGGAGGCTCGTACCGCCGCGGCCGCTCGCGAGCCACCAGCCGGCGATGAACAGGAGCGCGCCACCGAGGAAGACCGACGGCATCGCGTCGCGCAGGCTGCTGTGGCCGTCGTCGTACAGCTCGTTCGTGTTCCAGCCGTTCGCCGCGGAGCCGCGTTCGAGGTCCCATGGCTGGATCGCCTGGAGGCGCGTGATCGGGGCGGCGATGAGGGCGACGAGCTGGTCGGCGGCGAGCGGGACATCGGTCGGCGTCAGCGGATCGATCCCGATCGGGGTCGGCGGTGGCTGCTCACCGGTGTCTGGGTCGGGACTCGGCGAGATCGACGAAAAGACCATCTGCGGGAGCTGGATGAGCGTCACGCCGTTGAGCTGGGTGACGACCATCCCGGCCTGGAAGCCCGTCGAGCGAGCGACGCTGTGGTCGTTGATCGCCGAGATGAGCACGCGACCGTTCAACATCGTCAGCCGGACGCCCGGGTCGAACCGACCGAACATGAGCGTTCCCATCGCGACCAGCAGTGCGATCCCGGCAATCGCCATCGCCGCCCGGTCGCGCAGCCTCGCATCCATCGGCCGACAGTAGCAGAGCCGATCTGCCGGTCGGGTCCGGGGAATCCCGGAATGGCGCTCCGGGAGGCCGTGGGTCGCCGGCATGATGGGGGCCACCTACGATGACCCGGACCGGGCCCCCACGGCACGGGCGACGAGGAGCGACGATGCCGATCCTGGAGACGCATGACATCGGGAAGCGCTACGGACGCCGACGCTGGGCGCTCCGGCACGTCGACATCGCGGTCCCCGACGGCAGCATCACCGCGCTCGTCGGGCCGAACGGCTCCGGAAAGTCGACCCTGCTCAAGGCCTGGGTCGGGTTCGAGAAGCCGACCGAGGGCTACCTGCTCGTCGACGGCGTCGATCCCTGGAAGGATCGCGGTGGAGCGATCGAGCGGATCGGGTACGTCCCGCAGGCGCCGTCGCTCTACCGGGAGCTGACGGTCGCCGATCACGTCACGCTGGCCAGGACCCTCCGACCCGGGTTCGATCCCTCGGTCGCGCATCGACGCCTGGTCGATCTCGACATCCCGCTCACATCGCGCGCCGACGAGCTGTCTGGGGGACAGCAGGCGCAGGTCGGGCTGGCGCTCGCGCTTGGGACGCGGGCGCCGGTCCTCCTCCTCGACGAGCCGCTGGCGAGCCTCGATCCGCTGGCACGCCGCGAATTCCTCCACGTCCTCGTCGACGCCGTCCGTGCCAACGGCGCGACGGCGCTCCTTTCGTCGCACGTCATCACCGACATCGAGCAGGCGTGCGACCGGCTCCTCGTCCTCGGCGCCGGGATGACGCTGCTCGACCTGTCCGTCGCGGGGGCGATCGCCGAGCACGTCGTGGCCGAGGCGCCGGCCCCGGGCGCGCCGCCGCGACCCGTCGTCGGGACGGTGATCGGGGTCTTTCCGGGACCCGCTGGGGAGCGGCTCAGCCTCGTCCGCGGCGATACCCGCGACGGGCGCCCGGCCACGCTCGAGGAGGTCGTCCTCGGCCATCTGGCGGCCGCGCGGACGCCTCGGGCGACCGGGGTGGCGGCGGCATGAACCTCACCGCAGCGCGGCTCACCCTTCGGCTGACCCGCTTCGAGCTGCTGGCGTTCGGCGGCTTCATCCTCGCCTTCATCGTGCTCACCGTCCTCGCCGCCGCGCGGATCGACTCGCTCAGGCCACCGCCCGAATGCCTCTCCGTGCTCCAGGACGCCTCCCGTCCGGTCAGTTGCGAGGTCCTGGGGCAGGCCTGGTACGACGCGCAGAACGGCCTCTCCGGCCTGAGCGTCGGGCTCCTGTTGTTCCTCTCGTTCGCCGCCGGGCTCTTCCTCGGGGTGCCGATCGTGGCCCGCGAGGTGGAGCGTGGGACGAGCCGCCTCGCCTGGTCGCTGGCGCCGTCGCGGATGCGCTGGTTCCTCGCCCGGATGCTCCCGATCCTGGTCGCGGTCGCGGTCTTGACGTTTGTCGCCGGGATCGCCGTCGACCGCTATGTCGGCGCGGTCAGCCCGAACGACGACCTCGCCAACTCGTTCACCTCGTTCGGGTTCCGTGGCCTGCTGGTCGCCAGCCGGGCTGTCTTCATCTTCGCGGTGGGGGTCGCCGTCGGGGCGATCATCGCGCGTGCCCTCCCCGCGGTCATCCTCACGGCCGTGATCGCGTCGATCGGACTGGCCGGCGGTGAGCGGGTCCACCAGATGATCCTCGCGTCGGAGGCGGTCGCAATCCCGATGGACCAGAACGACAACGGCGGCGTCGGCCGGACCGGCGACCTGTTCATCGACCAGAGGTTCGTGCTGCCGGATGGCTCCCTTGTCGGTTGGCAGTATTTCAACGGGGAGGACCCGTACGACCAGTTCGGCAACCCGAAGTACCCGATGGTCGCGATCGTCGTCCCCGGCGACCGCTTTCGCTTTGTCGAGACACGGGAGGCGCTGGCGCTCGCGGGCGGCTCGCTCGTGGCGCTCGTCCTGGCCGGGTTTGTCGTCTCGAGGCGGCGACCCGGCTGATCGGTCAGCCGTCCGGCGCCGTGGTCGCGGTGGGCGGCGGCACGGCCGGGCCATTGTCCGCGTCGCTCGCGACGCGTCCCCGACGCAACAGGATCGTCACGGCGCCGACGAGGAAGACGCACCCGGCGACGACAAAGAGTCCCTGGACGCCGCTGACGCGCGCCACCACCGCACCGCTCGCCGGCCCGATGATCCCCGCCGCATAGAGCGGCAGGTAGACGAGGTTGAGCGCAGCCGATCGCCGCTCCGGGGGCAGCTCCGTGGCGAGCAGGCCGAAGATCATCGAGGTAACCGTGGCGGTCGCCGCGCCGAGCACGACCGCAAGGAGCGCCAGCGCACCGATCGACGGCGCCAGCGGCATCAGGAAGAGCACGACCCCGGCCCCGCCCAGCGCCACGACGAGCACCGGCCGGAACCCGATCCGATCGCCGATCACGCCACCGAGCGGCGACACGAGGGCCCCGACCAGGGCGGCAACCCCCATCACGAGCGCGATTGCCGACGCCAGACCCGGCCCGTGCCCGGCAATCGTCTCGACCAGCACCGCGACGTACGGGCGGCTCATCTGGATGGCCACAAACGAGATCCCGAAGATCACGAAGATCCGGGTCGTGGCGCGGTCGCGGAGCACGCTGCGGAGCGAGGCGTACGCGACATCGACGATCCGGCCCACCGGGACGACCTCGGGCCTGATCTCCCGTGAACCGAGTGCGACGAGGAGCGCAGTCACGACCGACAGGAGCGCCGAGAACCCGAAGACCGGCGACACCGCCCAGCCGAGCCCGTCGATGAGGATCCCGGCCAACGCCGGGCCAACCGCAAACCCGATCGCACTCGAGGCGCCGAACACGGCGATCGTCGCCCCGAGTCGCGCCCGCGGCGTGACGTCGCGGATCCCCGCCAGCATGATCCCCGTGTTGCCGAGCTGGAACCCGATCAGCAGCATCGCCACGGCGACCTGCCACGGTTCGCGGGCAAGCGCCATCGCGGCGAAGACGACGGCCTCGACCAGCGCGCTCCGGATGATCACGGCCTTGCGGCTGTACTTGTCCGCCCAGGCGCCCCACAGCGGCACGAGCGGCATCCCGACCACGAAGATGAGGGCGCTGAAGATCCCGACGAACGCGAGCCGGTCGGTGTCCGCGACCCCCATCTGCCGGAGGTAGGTCGGCAGCAGGGCGAAGATCTGGCTGACCCCGAGGCCCTCGACCATCGAGGTGAGCCAGAAGACCGCGAGCAGGATTCGCCAGTCCTGGGCCGGGCGCGCCGGGGAGGGGGTCAGGCTTGCGGTGGGGAGCACCCGGGGAGCCTACCGGACGCGCCGCTGCGGGATTCCGCGGACGCGAAAGCGCCCGAAGGAACTGGTGGGGACCTCCGTTCGACGGGTCCTGAAGCTGCGAACAAGTCCGCAGTCCCTGGTCGTCGCCGGGTCCCTCGCTCGCCGGCCTTGCGACCTGCGAACCTGGTTCCCGGGACCGTCCCGAGGATCACTCCTCGAACCGGTCTGGCGGTTCTACCTGCCCCTTCGGGCAAGACGAAATGTACGGCCGGAGCCTCCGTCGCCACAACGGGCTTGTCCACGAAGTTGCAGCTGCATGTCAGAAAGTTATCCCCGAAGTTCCCAGCGATGTGGACGGTCTGTGGATACACTCGCTTCCGGGAGGTACCGTCACCATGGGCCGTCTGATCGCTCGTCTCATCGCCGCCCAGGACAGCTGGGCGAAACCGCTCGGTGACTTCAACAAGCGCTGGATCGAGGCCCTCTTCCGCCCGATCAGACCGGTCAAGGATTTGCTCAACGGGGTCTGGCTCGGGCACCCGGTCCATGCCGCCGCGACGGACATCCCGATCGGCACCCTGTTGCTCACGGTCGTCCTCGATGTCATGGGCCAGCCGGACGCCGCCACCATCGCCCTCGTCGCGACAATCCTGTTCATGCTCGCGGCCGCGGTGACCGGTGTCGCCGATTACGCCGACACCGACGGGACCGCGCTCGTGCGAGCGACGCTTCACTCGACGCTCATGGTCGTCGCCCTCGTCGTGGTGCTCCTCTCGTTCCTCTTCCGTCTCGGGAGCCCGGCCGACCGGACGATCCCGGCCCTCCTCTCGTTCATCGCGTTCCTCATCGTCATCGCCGGCGCCTACGTCGGTGGCGACGTCGTCTACGTCTTCGGCAACATGGTCAGCCGCCACGCGTTCCGCGGCGCCGGGACAAAATGGGTCCGGCTGGAGACCGGCGCGGTGACCGACCTGGCGGAACTCCCCGAATCGACACCGACCAAGGCCAGGGCCGGGATCAACGACCTCGTCCTCGTGAGGATCGCGGGCACGGTCCACGCCCTCCACGCGACGTGCGCCCACGAGGGCGGCCCGCTGGCCCAGGGCACCGTGGTCGACGGCTGCATCGAGTGCCCGTGGCACGGCTCGCGCTTCGAGATCACCGACGGCCACGTTCGACGCGGCCCGGCGCTCTACGACCAGCCCTCCTTCGAGATCCGCGCCGCCGAAGGCGGCGGCTACGAGGTCCGCCGCGCGACCGCGTAAAGCCGTGGTCGAGATCGCCATCCCCGACCCGAGCCTCGTCGTCCTGATCGGGGCGGCCGGCGCGGGCAAATCGACCTTTGCGGCGCGCCACTTCGCACCCGACGAGATCCTGTCGTCCGACCGGTTCCGCGAGCTCATCTCCGGCGACGCGGCCGATCAGCGGTCGACCGCGGCCGCCTTCGGACGCCTCCACCACGAGCTCGAGCGACGGCTCGCCGTGCGACGCCTGACCGTGGTCGACGCGACGAGCGTCCAGCCGGCCTCGCGCCGCGCGCTCCTTGCTCGGGCGAGATCGGCGGGCATCCCGGCGACGGCGATCGTCCTCGACCTCCCGACGACCACGGTCCTCGGGCGGAACCTGGCACGGTTGACGCGGGTTGTCGACGAGACGGTCGTCCATCGCCACCTCGGGCGGCTCCGGGCGTCGCTGGAAGGCGCGCCGCCGACCCTGTTCGATGAGGGCTTCGCCCAGGTCGTCGTCCTGCGCGACCCGGCCGAGGTCGACCTCGTCAGGATCCGGCGCGGACCGCCCTGAGGAGTCGCCCGAACGGGCGGGCGCGCAGCTCGACCCAGACGCCGTTGGCCATGTAGAGGTCGCCGCGGGCGATGTCGAGCGCCGCCGCCTCGTCAGCGGCGCGC
>JBDTNS010000007.1:0-21554 GCA_039933675.1 Chloroflexota bacterium | reverse complement strand
TCATCCGCAGGCTCGTCGTCTTGCCGCAGCCCGATGGTCCGACCAGGACCATGAATTCGCCGTCGCCGATCTCCAGGTTGAGGTCCTTGACCGCCTGAAAATCACCGTAGGTCTTGCTGACGTTGTCAAACGTCACGGTCGCCATGGTGCAACCTCCGCTCCCGGCGGTCCTTCGCGGGCCCATGCATCCAGCCGCCGAGACGGACGTGGACGGGCCCCGTACGAGAGCTGCCCGGGGTCCCCGCATCGTAGGCGTGGCGATACCGCGATGCAAGGGTGAAGTCCGCCGTAGGTTCGGTCGGCGGGCGCCGCGTTCCTCGCCGCGGCGGCGCGTCGGTTGTGCTGCCAAACGCCGGTCTGCTGAACGTATGGCCAGGAATCGGCGGCAAATGAGAGGCCCGAGCCGGTTCGGGTTCGCCAGCAGCCACCGGACGCGCATATGGGCCTGGCACACGACTGCGCTTCGCCACGGGAAGGGAATTTGGGGTGGCCTGAGGGGCTCGAACCCTCAACCGGCGGTTCCACAAACCGCTGCTCTGCCATTGAGCTAAGGCCACCGCGGAACGAACGGGAGTATAGCCCGACGACCGCCAGGCCCGCCCCGGGACGGACGCCCGAGCCGGACCACCGCCGGGAGCGCCAGCACCGAACTGCACCTATCGGTCCCAAGGTACCCGGGACCTGACCGGACCGGACGGTACGTGCGTCCCTTGCCGTCGGGACCATCGACCGGCGGACACCCGACCATCCCGAACCTAGGGTGACCGAGACACCAAGACACCCCCGGACAGCCCCGGAGTACGCAGGTCGCATGTCTCTCTCGATCGCCCCCCAGCTCCGTCGGCACACCGCCCACTTCGCGGCTGCCCTCGGATCGTCCCGCCGGACGGCCCTCGCGGTCGTCATCCTGTTCGGGGTCACCTCGATCTTCACCTTCGCGGCGCCATCGCGCACCTTCGCCTGGGATGTCGACGCATTCAGCGCCTCGTCCGAGGCCGACCTCGTGGCATTGACGAATCGCGCCAGGGCGAATGCGGGCCTGCGGGCCCTCAAGCTCGACTCCGCGCTGACGTCCGTCGCGCGCTGGCGGAGCAAGGACATGATCGTCCGGGACTACTTCAGCCACGACATCCCCGGCTATGGCAAGGTCTGGGACAAGCTCCATGCGATCGGCTACTGCTACAACGTCGCCGGCGAGAACATCGGCTGGAACAACTACCCGGACGACATCGCGACCGCGGCCATCCAGCAGATGTTCATGGACTCGTCGGGCCACCGGACGAACATCCTGGGCAAGGGCTGGGACGTCATCGGGATCGGTGCCTACAAGGGCCCGACCGGCAAGAAGATGTGGACTGTCCTGTTCGCCGACAAGTGCGGCACGACGGCCACACCGACCCCGAAGCCCACGCCCAAGCCCACGCCCAAGCCGACGCCGAAGCCGACGCCGAAGCCGACGCCTCGGCCGACGCCGCGCCCCACCGCCAAGCCGACGCCGCGCCCGACCGTCAAGCCAGCAACGGTCCCGAACCCGGCACCAACGCCGACCCCGGCAGCCACCCCCGAACCGAGCCTCCCGCTCGTCAGCGACGACCCCGGGGATCCGAGCCTCGGCCTTCCGCCGCTGAGCGACGGCGCCACCGAGCCCAGCCTCGCATCAAGCCCCCAGCCGACTGCCGAAGACACCCAGGGCACGACGGTCGGGATGCGCGTCATCGACCGCGGTCCGAGTGACGGTCTCCTCGACACGATCGTCGGTGGCGTCGCCGGGTTCTTCTTCGGGGGCTGATCCCGCGATCGCACCAACCGTCGGGGCAGCACCAGCCGCTACACTGCCGCAGATGCCCCCGATCCTCGAAGCGCGTGACGTCACGAAGACGTACCCCCTCGGCACCGAGAACGTCAAGGCCCTGCGCGGCGTCTCGCTCTCGGTCGAAGCCGGCGAATTCGTCGCCCTGATGGGTCCGTCGGGGTCCGGCAAGTCGACCCTCCTCCAGGTCCTCGGCGGCCTCGATCGACCAACCAGCGGCGAGGTTCTCCTCGAGGGCCAGACGATCAGCCAGCTCTCGGACGACGACGCGACCCGTCTCCGCCGCGACCGAACCGGTTTCGTCTTCCAGTCGTTCAACCTCATCCCGCTGCTCGACGCGTCGGAGAACGTCGCGCTGCCGTTCACGATTGCCGGCGGCGACGCGAGCCGAGGCGAATTGCGCGACCGGGTCCGCGACGTCATCGCCCTCGTCGACCTGAAGGGCAAGGAGCGCCACAAGCCGGACCAGCTCTCCGCCGGCGAACAGCAGCGCGTGGCGATCGCCCGTGCCCTCGTCACCCGTCCGGCCCTCCTGTTCGCCGACGAGCCGACCGGCAACCTCGACTACACCACCGGGACCGAGATCCTCGACGCGCTGTGGCGCTCGTGCGTCGAGCGCGGCCAGACGGTCGTCCTCGTCACGCACGATTCGAAGGCGGCCGCCTACGCCGACCGCGTCCTCGTCGTCCACGACGGCGGGATCCGCGACACGATCGAGCTCGGTCGCCGCGAAACCCACGACGCGACACCCCTCATCGCACGGCTCGCCAGCCTCGGCCTCTAGGTGTCCGCGCGATGTCGCTGACCAGCCTTGCCTTCCGAAGTCTTCGAGCCCGACCCCTCCGCCTCCTCCTGAGCACGCTCGGGGTCGCGCTCGGGGTCGCGGTCCTGTTCGCCGGGCTGGCCACGAATGCCGGTGTCGACGCAAGCGTCCGGAGCACCGTGCGCGACCTCGTCGGGAGCGCCGACCTTCGGGTCGCCGCCTTCAGCGAGAACGGGCTCTCGGCCGAGACTGTCGCGGCGATCGCCGGAACGCCCGGTGTCGAGGTCGTTGCCCCGGCGCTCGAGCGGCGGACCTACCTCGTCCAACAGGGCGCTCCGACCACCGAGTTGCCATCGCCGGTCACCGTCCTCGGCATCGATCCCACTACGGACCCGCGGCTCCACGACCTCCGGCTCGTCGCCGGCTCGCCGCTGCGCGACCCCGACGAGCACAGCGCACTGATCACGCAGCGCCTGGCCACCCAGGACGGACTCGCGGTAGGGTCGCCGCTGACCGTGCAGGCTGCCGGCGATCCGCTGACCTACCGGGTCATCGGGATCCTCGAGGGCGAAGGCCCGCTCACCGGCGCGCTCGGGCGGACCGTCATCGTCCCGCTGCGGACCGTGCAGACCGTCTTCGGCGAGACCCGGGTCACCCGGGTCGACATCGGGGTCGCCGCCGGGACCGACGCGGCGACCGTCACGACCAACCTCGAAGCGCGGCTCGTCACCGAGCCGTACCTGCTCTCGTCGCCGTCGGACCTCGCCGCAACGATGCGCGCCTCCACGACCGAGTTCCAGGTGATGACCGGGCTGATCGCGGCAATCGCGCTGTTCGCCGGCGCGTTCCTCATCTTCAACACGTTGTCGATGACGGTCTCGGAGCGGATCCGCGAGGTCGGGCTCCTGCGGGCGGCCGGCGCGCGCCGGAGCCAGGTGATGTCGTTCATGCTGACCCAGGCCCTCGTCATCGGGATCGTCGGGGCGTTCCTCGGACTCATTCTCGGGGCGGCCGTCGCGGCCGTGATGGTTGCGTTCATCCGCACGATCGGATCGGTCACGCTCGATGCGCCGGTCCTCCCGCTCGATGCCGCGCTGATCGCGCTCGCTGTCGGCGTCGGGGTGACGCTCGCGGCCGCGCTCGAGCCCGCTCGCCGCGCAAGCCGGATCCAGCCGGTCGAGGCGCTCACGCCGCGTCTCGATCTCGGTGCGGCGCGGACGGCGCGCCTCCGCTGGCTCTCGGTCGTCTTCGTCGCGATCGCGCTCGCCGGTGTCATCGTCCTGCCACGCGGCGCCGGAGTCGCGGGCGTTGTCCAGCCGCTGAGCGTCTACGGCGTCCTGCTCGTCGGGACGCTGCTCATCCCATTCATCCTGCCCGTCGTCGCCCGGATCGCGGGGGCGCCGTTTGCGCTGGTCCTCCGCTTCGAGGAACGGCTCGCACGCGGTTCCGTCGTTCGCGACCGGAGCCGGACCGCGCTGACGCTCGGCGGGCTGACCGTCGGGCTGGCGATGATCGTGGCGCTCGGCGGGGTCGCGGAGCATGCGCGGGTGGCGGCCGCCGGCTGGATCGCCGATGTCGTCCCGGGCGAGCTCGTCGTCACCTCGATCCGCCCGATCGCGCCGACCGAGGGTGTCGCCGTGGACCTCGAGGGAGCCGTCCCGGGGATCGCCCGTCTCAGCCCGATCGCCACCTTCGATATCGCCCTGCGCGGGATGCGGACCGACGCGGCGGCAGTGGTCGGCGCCGACATGGCCGCCGATGGCCGGCTGGTCTTCGTCTCCGGCGATCGCGCGGCGGCCCTTGCTGCGCTCGACAACGGCGGCGTGACGATCGTGCCGGTCGCGCTGGCGGATCGTCTCGGCCTCTCGGTCGGGCAGGTCGTCAGCGTCCCGACCGTCGACGGCGGGCAACTCGACCTGACCGTCGCAGGGATTGTCGAACGCTCCATCCCGGGACCGACCGGCGAGTCGATACTCATCGGCTGGTCCGACGCGACCGGGCGGCTCGGGGTGGCGGGCGCGGACCTCTTCGCCGTGCGCTTCAAGCCGGACGCCTCGGCGGCCTCGGCGGAGACGCTGCGGATCGAGGCGAACCGGCTCGCGCTCGACGTCGTCTCGCTCGACCGGATCGAGGGTGCGATCAGCGATGCACTCGGGCGGATCTTCGGGATCTTCGACGCGCTGGCCGCGGTCGCGGTCCTGATCGCGGCACTGGGGATCGTAAACACGCTGACCATGAACGTCCTCGAACGCGTCCGCGAGATCGGGATCCTGCGCGCCGCCGGGATGACGCGGACGCAGGTCTGGCGCTCCGTGGTCGTCGAGGCCGGGGTCCTCGGCCTCGCCGGCGCGCTGCTCGGGATCCTGCTCGGCCT
Organism: Chloroflexota bacterium; assembly: GCA_039933675.1. Taxonomy (GTDB): domain Bacteria; phylum Chloroflexota; class Limnocylindria; order Limnocylindrales; family CSP1-4; genus SPCO01. Next base: position 16,607 of record JBDTNS010000007.1, on the reverse strand, counting down.
CATCGTCGGCGCCCTGATGGTCGTGCTGTCCGGTGAGCGGTTCGATATCGCGACCGGAATCCCGTGGTCGATCGTGGGCCTGGCGCTCCTCCTCGGCGTCGCCGTGGCGATGCTGGCGGCCGCCTATCCCGCCAGCCTGGCGAGCCGGCTCTCGATCGTCCGGGCCGTTCAGTACGAGTGAGCCGATGCTAGACTCGCGACGTCGGTCGCCTTTCCGCGCGACCCCGGAACCGGAGTCGAGATGACCATCGCCATCCCGAGGCTGGACCGTTCGACCGAGGCCGAACGAGGCCTCACGATCGCCGATTTCCTCGTCCCGATCCGGGTCGGGGAACGCCTCAACTCGCGGGTCCGCGATGTCGCGCTCATCCTGATCGGCGTTGCCATCGTGGCGGTGCTCGCCCAGGTCTACGTGCCGATCAAGCCCGTCCCGTTCACAGGCCAGACGTTCGGCGTCCTGCTCGTCGGCGGCGCGCTCGGGTTCCGTCGCGGTGTGCTCTCGCTCGCGCTCTACCTCGTGCTCGGTGCGATCGGCCTGCCGATATTCGCCGAGGCCCGCTCCGGCATCGACGTCGTGCTCGGCGCAAGCGGCGGATACATTGTCGGCTTCGTCATCGCAGCGGCGGTCCTCGGTCGTCTCGCGGAGCTCGGCTGGGACCGCCAGATCGGCGGTTCATTCGCGGCGATGTTCATCGGGACCGCGATCATCTACGCCGTCGGGCTGCCCTGGCTGGCCGTCGTCGCACGGCTCTCGCTCCAGGACACGATCGCGTCGGGGCTGACGCCGTTCCTCGCCTGGGACGGAGCGAAGCTGGCCGTCGCGGCAGGGCTCTTCACTGCGGCGTGGTGGCTCGTGGGGCGGCGCCCGGACGACCGCTAGGTTCGCCCACCGCGCGGCTCAGGCTCCGATACGACTCGTCGAGCAACCGCGCAACCTCCGGCCAGTAGCTGCGACCCGCACCACGTGGACCGTCCGGATCGTCGGTCGCACCTCGGTCGCGAATCTCCGCGGCGCACCCGCGGAGGCGGCCGGCCTCGGCGACCCGTTCCCGCGGGAGGTCGTACAGCGCCGCATACAGGTCGCTGATGGCGTCGCCCGCGGCGGCCCCGGCATCGAGCCCGATCTCGCGCCGGACGACCCACCAGCGGAGCTCGTGCCGCGCGATGGCCTCGACGTCGACGTGGTCGGGGAGCCCGAGCATCCGGTACCCGCGCCCGATGTCGGCGGCGAAGCGCTCGTAGGCGCCGGTCGAGCGAGCAAACCCCGCGGCCGCCCGGGTCAGGAGGAGGCTGACCATGAGCGAGCGTGGCCACGAGACGCCGGCCTGCGCCCGGATGGCCCGGACAAGCAGGAGGAAGAGCCGGGCCGGCTGGCGCCGGTAGTACGCCTTCCACATCCGGGTCTCGAGACCTGCGAGCTCCTCGGGGTCGAATCTCGAGCCCCAATGCCTGGTGTGGGTCATCCGGGGCGTCCCTCCGTGAGCTCCGATATCGTGCGCCGATGGATACGCGCCAGCCAGCCACGCGGATGACCGACCCTGGCCTCTACGGCCCGGCGTCGGAGGCGTGGCGGCTCAATCGCGAGTCGATGCTCCTGCTCGGCGCCGGTCCGCGGGCGCTCCTCCTGCAGGTCGCCCATCCCGCGGTCGCCGCCGGCGTCGCCGACCATTCGGACTTTCGCGCGGACCCGTGGCGCCGCCTGGCGGGGACGTTGCGCAGCTACCTGACGATCGTCTATGGATCGACTAGCGCCGCGCGCGCCGAGATCCGGCGGCTCAATGCCCTCCACCGCGGCATCAGCGGCCCCGGCTACGCGGCGCGCGATCCCGCCCTGTCGTTGTGGGTCCACGCCACCCTGATCGATTCGACGATGGCGGTCGCCGATGCGTGGCTGGCGCCCGTCTCGCCGGTCCGGCGCGCGACGTTCTACGCTGAGACGCGCCCGATCGGGCGCGCGTTCGGTGTGCCGGACGCGCTCCTGCCCCGCGACCTCGAGGCGTTCGATGCGTACGTGCGCGAGATGATCGCCCCGTCCGGGCCTGTGCGCGTCTCGGAGACGGCGCGCGACCTGGCGCAGAGCGTGCTTCGGCCGCCGCTGGGGCCGCTCCTGCCGGCGCTCGGGTTCGTCCCGGCGGACCTGTACGCCTGGACGCTCTGGCCGTCGATCGGCCTTCTGCCTGTGTCCGTGCGCGAGGAATATGGCCTGCCCTGGGGACCGCGCGAGCGGCTCGTCGCCGCGTGGCTCGTCGCCGGCTGGCGGGCCTGGCGACCGTTGCTCCCCGCGTCGTTCCGGCAGATGCCCAAGGCGCTCGCCGCCGATCGCCGGATGCTGGCGGACCGTCCGGCGGCGGCCGACAGGACGCCCCGCGACCCTCAGTAGAGCCGGGGGAAGCGCGCCGCGAAGAGCGTCGCCCCAAGGTCGATCGGCGTCGCCGCGTCGAGCGCGTCGAGCAGCGTTGACGTCGCGACGATCCGGTTCCGGTTGACGGCGACATAGCCGCGCAGCGCGGCCCAGAACGACGTCGAGCCCATCCGCCGGCGGGCGGTGTCGAGGAGGTTGCCGCCCTGGATGTAGATGTCCTCGTAGTAGCAGGCGGCCGAGTAGTCGTAGATCCGCAGGTCGAGGCGCGCCGTCGCGCAGCGGCTGGTGCGGCGCAGGCTGAGGACGTAGCGCGCGGCGAAGTCGGCGGCCGCCTCGTCGACGAACGGCTCGGTCGCCTGGTCGTTGCCGACGATCCCGTAGAACCACTGGTGGGCGGTCTCGTGGGCGGCCAGGTAGCGCAGGTTTGCCGCGGCCTGGCCGGTCGGGATCCAGATGAGCCCGGGCGATTCCATCCCGTAGCCGCCGGCGGATTGGACGACCTTGAAGTAGGGATACGGATAGGCGCCGAGACGCGCGCGAAGCGCCCCAAAGGCATTGGATGCAGCGTTGAGCATTGCGCTGCCCGACGTGCCCGGCCGGTAGAAGACCCGGATCGTGGTTCCGTTGACAATCCGCGAGGTGGTCCGGTAGTCGAGTGCCGCGGTCACGGTGAAATCGCGGACGTTGGTCGCCCGGAATGTCTGGGTGAGGCCATCGGCGCTGACCCCGGTCCGATCGCCCGTTGTCGCCAGGACGACCTTCCTGCTCGTCGTGACCCGCAGATTGACGAGGCTGCTCGCGGGGGTCTCGAACGGGTCGCCGTGGTTCGGCCGGTTGAACGCGATCCGGCGGCTCACCCAGGGCAGCCAGCGGTAGAGATCGAAGATCCCGTTCGTCTGGGTGAACAGCCAGTTCGAGCCGGTCAGGGTGCTGGAGACGGTCGCGCCGTAGCGGATCCGCACGCGGGTCGTCGCGCCGACGGGGAGGATCCCGCCGAGCGGCACGACGATCGTCTGGTCGCTGATCGTGGCGGTCGCGGCGATGTCATCGACCGTCACGGCGATCAGCCGGAGCGCGCCGAGCCGCGCGGCGACCGTCGCAAGCTCGATCCGGTCGATCGCGCCGCCCGACGTGTTGCGGATCGTCGCGGTGGAGTCGACGTAGATCGAGCGGGGACCCCACGAGATCTTGAGGTAGGCGTTGTAGGTCGCGTCAAGAAAGAGGCTCGATCGATTGACCGAACCCGCCACGCTGGCGCCGGTGGTGATCAGACCCGCCGCGCCGGTCGGGGCAGCCGCCGCGCCGATCGCAAGGTCCGCCGGTTCGACGGCGCGGACGGATTCGGCGGCAGGCGAGGAAAGCACGACGGCGCCAAGTGCGATCGAGGCGGCCAGGACGAGCGGAAGGCGTATGGCCATCGCGGCCATCCTACGCCCGCTCGGTGCCGCGTAGACTCGGGGCATGACCCGACCTGAGGATTCGCCGTTGACCGGCTGCGTGGCGTCCCAGCTCGCGGAAGGGGTCTCCGACCCGCTCCTCGCGGCGATCGGGGCGCGGCTCCCCGGGCTCCGCCTCCTGACCGACCCAGTTGACCGCGAGGCGTACCGCGTCGACGAAACACCCTATTTGCTCGGCGCCGGTCTGCCACGTGCAATCGCCTTCCCGACGACCACGACCGACGTCTCCGAGCTTGTCCGGATCGCCGCTGAGCTGCGCGTCCCGGTCGTCCCCCGAGGCGCCGGAACCGGGTTGTCGGGCGGCGCCGCCGGCATCGAGGGTGGACTGACGATCGTGTTCACCGCCATGGACCGGCTCCTCGAGATCGACCGCGAGAACCTCGTCGCCGTCGTCCAGCCGGGGATCATCAACGCGCACCTAAAGGCCGCGGTCGCCGCCGAGGGGCTGTTCTACCCACCTGACCCGGCGAGCTACGAGATGTGCTCGATCGGCGGCAACCTCGGCACCAATGCGGGCGGGCTGTGCTGCGTCAAGTACGGCCAGACGCGCGAATCGGTGCTCTCGCTCGAGGTCGTGATGGCCGATGGGACGGTCATCCGGACGGGCGGCAAGAACGTCAAGGACGTCGCCGGCTATGCCCTGGCCCACCTCTTCGTCGGGAGCCAGGGCACCCTGGCAATCACCACCGAGGCGACCCTCCGGCTCCGGCCGGCCCCGCCCCCGAGATCGACGATGCTCGCCTTCTTCGCGACGCTCGACAGTGCGGGGGACGCGGTCGCCGGGATCGCCGCGGCCGGTCTCTCGCCGGTCACGCTCGAATTACTCGATCGGTTCACGATCGCGGCGGTCGACGACATGCACAACCTCGGTCTCGATCGGACCGCCGCGGCGATGCTCATGATCGAGTCCGACATGCCCGGTGTCGCCGCGACCGGCGAGCTGGAACGGGCCGAGACCGCCTGCCGTCTCGCGGGCGCGACGGAACTGATCCGGGCCGAGACCGCGCAGGAGGCCGATCTGTTGCGGCAGGCCCGCCGTGCCGCGCACTACGCCCTTGAACGGCTCGGCGATGTTCGGATGGAGGACGTCGGCGTTCCGCGAGCGCGTGTCCCGGAGATGCTCCGCGCGATCGAGCGGATTGCCGCTGCGCACGATGTCCGGATCGGGACCTTCGGTCATGCTGGGGACGGCAACCTCCACCCGGACCTCGTCTTCCATCGCGGCGACCCGCGGGCCGCGGAGGTGACCGAAGCGGTCAAGAACGACCTCTACCGCGCGGCGCTCGAGCTTGGTGGGACGGTCACCGGCGAACACGGGATCGGCCTCGCCCGGCGGGACTGGCTCGAACGCCAGCGCGGCCCGGCGGCGGTCGGCGTCATGCGTGCGATCAAGACCGCGCTCGACCCGCTCGGCATCCTCAATCCGGGTCGCGTCCTCTAGCTCGGACGCCCGGCCTCGATCATCCGGGTGGTTGGGCGCCACGTACCAATGCCATGAATGACGGGACGCGCCGCTTCGCCATGCTCACGATCCTCGTGCTGGTGGTCTCCGGCTGCAACGCGGCGCAAGCCTCGGGCGTCGCGCCGAACCAGGCGGCCGTCCCGACCGGCTCGGCGCCGCAGTCGCCTTCTGCGCCCGGCACCTCCGCAGCCCGCGTTTTCCCGATCAGCCGGACCGTCGCCGAGATCGCGCGTCTCGAGGCCGCGGTCGCCGCCAAGCCGTCCGATGGGGACGCGCAGCGCGATCTCGGCTTTGCGCTCCTGCAGCGGGTTCGCGAGACCGCCGACCCATCGCTCTACGCGCCCGCCGCCGCCGCCTTCGATGCCGCCCGGGCGATCACGCCCGACGATGCGCAGGTCCTGGTCGGGATCGGCGGGCTGGAGCTCGGCAAGCACCAGTTCGCGGATGCCCTGGCAACCGGCCGGGCCGCGGTTGAGCTGTCGCCCAACCTGCCGTCAGCGAGAGCCGTCGTGGTCGACGCGCTCGTCGAGCTGGGCCGCTACGACGAGGCCGACGCGGCTGCGGGCGAGATGCTGGCGACCGGGTCGAACCTGTCGACGCTGGCACGGATCTCCTATCTCGCCGAGCTCCACGGCAAGCTCGACGTCGCCCTGACCGCGATGCGGATGGCCACGAAGACGCCGGGTCTCGCCCCAGAAAACGTCGCGTTTGTGGACGCCCTGCTGGGCAACCTGCTCGTCTACACCGGCGATTCGACGGGCGCCACGGACGCCTACCAGGCGGCCCTGGCGCTCGTGCCCGCCCATGCCCCTTCGCTCGCCGGGGAAGGGCGGCTCGCCGTCGCCAGCGGGGATCTCGACACCGCGATCGCCCGCTTCCAGCGCGCGGCCGACATCCTGCCGCTCCCCGAGTACGTGCTCGCCCTCGCCGACGCCCAGTCGGCCGCTGGCCTGAAGGAGGCGGCGACGCGGAACGAGAAGCTCGCCCGGGCCGAGATCCAGCTCTTCCAGGCTTCGGGCGTCGTCGTCGACGTCGACCTGGCGCTGTTCGAAGCCGACCATGGCGACCCGGCCCAGGCCCTCCGATACGCCGAGGTCGGGTACAGGGCGACACCGACCGTCAGGGCGGCCGACGCCCTGGGATGGGCGCTCCATCGGCTCGGGCGCGACGTCGAGGCCAGGCGCCGCTCCGACGAAGCGCTTCGATTGGGGTCGCGCGACCCGCTCCTGCGCTACCACGGCGGCGCTATCGCAGCGGCGCTCGGCGACGTCAAGACGGCGCGAGCCGACCTCACGCTTGCGCTCTCGACTGATCCGGGGTTCTCGGCGACGGGCGCAGCCGAGGCGAGGCGGATCATCGGGGCCCTGCCGCACTGACGAGCCGCTCGACTCGATCGACGGGTCCGCTTGCACTTTCCATATCAAACCCCACTTCCCGTCATCCATTCGTCCTGGGTCGGCGTACCAACGGCGATCCACCGGGCGGTTGTCGCGACCCGTCCTTCCGCGATCGGCCCAGCAGTCCGGCGATATCCGCGCGGCTGTCACGACAGGGAGAACACGTGTCCAAACGTTCCAAGGGAGCCAGCTTCGCTGGTGCCCTGCTCATCGCGGCGACATCCGTCTCGGGTGTCCTCGCGTCAAGCCACCGGGAGGCGCCGCTCATCTCCGGCGATCCTTCCGCCGACAACACGGACGTCTACGCGTTCGTCAGCCCGAACGCCACGAACAGCCTGACCATCATTGCCAACTTCGCGCCGTTCGAGGAGCCGGCGGGGGGTCCGAACTTCTACCCGTTCGACGACACGGTCCGCTACGAGATCCATGTCGACAACAACGGCGACGGTCGACCGGACATCAACTACGCCTTCCGCTTCACGAAGCACACGAAGGCGACCAATGCCTTCAGGATCCCGACGTTCCTGTACAACGACGGTCCCATCGCCTCGCTGACCGACTCCCACTGGCTCGTCCCGCAGTCGTACAACGTCGAGCGGAATGGGGTCCGGATCGGCACCAACCTGCCGACGCCGCCGGCCAATATCGGCCCGCGGTCGACGCCCAACTACGAGGCGAATCTCGGTTCGGCGGCCGTGCGAACACTCCGCAACGGCATGAAGGTCTTCGCCGGTCAGCGCGATGACGCCTTCTTCGTCGACACCGGCTCGATCTTCGACCTGGCCGGGCTTCGACCGTTCAACGCGGCACATATCATCCCGCTCCCGACCGCGAGCGGCGTCGACGACATCCGCGGCTACAACACCAACAGCATCGCCATTCAGGTTCCGATCGACCAACTCACCCGGAACCATGCACTGCCGACCGGCCCGAACGATCCGCATGCCGTTCTCGGCGTGTGGGCCGCCGCCAGTCGTCAGAAGATCAAGGTCCTCGCGGCCGACGGCACGGTCCATTCGACCGGCAAGTGGCAGCAGATCTCGCGTCTCGGCAACCCGCTTATCAACGAGGTGCTCATCCCGCGAGTGAAGAAGGACTACTGGAACAGCCAGTCCCCGGCCGGCGACGCGCAGTTCGCCAAGTACTACCGGACGCCCGAGCTCGCCGCGTTGGTGAACTACCTGTATCCGACCCTCCCGGATGCCCGGACGACGGGCCGCGACGACCTCGTCGCGATTCTGCTGACCGGCCTCGATCTGCGAGCCGTCGGTGGACCGATCAACCTCAACAACACCGGCACGACGCTCGCCGATGAGCTTCGCGTGAATACAGCCATCAAGCCGAATGCGGCCGGCGCATGCGTCTTCGGGGTCGCCGGGGGCGGAACCCCGAGCCGGCTCGGCGTCCTCGAGGGCGACCTGTGCGGCTTCCCCAACGGGCGTCGCCTGGCCGACGACGTGACCGACATCGAGATCCGCGCCGTCGCCGACGGCTATGGTCCGGTCGTCAACAGCTTCTTTCACGGCCTGACGCCGGACAACATGCCGAACGATCTGCTCGGCGACGGTGTCGACGCCAACGACACGGAGTTCCTGTCGGTCTTCCCGTACATCGGGACACCGCACGGGGGCTATGAGTCGATGCCGCACACGGTGAACGGCGCCTAGGGACGTTTCAGTCGCGACTTCGAACAGCCCGGACGACTTCGTCCGGGCTGTTGGGATTCCCGGCCGCGCCGCCGAGCGGCAGGTGTCGTTTGACACCGGGTCGTCCCCACCCGGATGATGCGCCGACATGGACGCACATCTGTTCAGTACATCTGTACCTTGAGCGGCTTCGAGCAGCTGGTCCGGGCGAGCCGCCTCTACTACGAGCTGGGTGAGACGCAGAACGCGATCGCCGAGCAGCTGGGCGTCACGCGCCCGCAGGTCTCGCGGCTGCTCAAGCGTGCCCGTGCCGAGGGGATCGTCGAGATCCGGATCATCGACCGGACCGCAGCCGAGAGTCCTGCCGCCGATGCCCTCCGGCGCGGCTACGGTCTCGATGCTGTCCACCTCGCCCCGACTATCTCGGGCCCCGAGGATCTGACCCGACGGATGGTGGGGCGGCTGGCGGCCGAGGTCCTGCGCGGTGTCCTGCGGGCCGGCGCAACGGTCGGGGTCGGCGACGGCGCGTCAGTGGCGGCCACCGCGGCGGCGCTCGAGGAAACCGTGACCCCCGTAGCCGTCACGGTCGTCCCGTTGTGCGGCGGCTACTGGTCGACCGGCCCCGAGCGAGAACCGTATCGCCGCTTCGCCGACGCGCTCGACGGCCAGGCACGCGGGCTGATGGCGCCGGGACTGGTTGACGACGCCGCCACGAGACGGTCGCTCGTCGCGCACGCCGGCGTCCGCACGATCGTCGAGCTGTGGGACCGCGTCGATATCGCGCTGTTCGGGATCGGTGGCGCCGCGTGGAGCGCGGCGGCCGTTGGCGAGGAGACGGAACGCGAGCTCGAGGCGGCCGGCGCCGTCGGCGAGGTCCTCGTCGCGCCGTTCGACCTCGTCGGGCAGTTCGTCTGTCCCGCGCTGCGTGAGCGCGTCATCGCGCTCGACGCCCGCCGGCTCGGCCGTATCCCGGTCTCGATCGGCGTCGCGGCTGGGGAAGCGAAGGTGCGCCCGATCCTCGGTGCCCTGCGTGCCGGGGTCATGCGCACGCTCGTGACCGACGTCGCGACCGCCGAAGCCGTCGTCCGTCTCGACGAGGCGACGACCGAGCCCTCGAGCCCGCGACACCGATGAGCGCGCGTCAGCCGGCTGTCCTCGGTCTCGATCTCGGCACGACCGAGGTCAAGGCGGGTCTCGTGACGCTCGACGGCCGCCTGCTCGCGCTCGCACGCAGCGGCTATGGGCTCGACGTCGGTGGCGGCCATGGCTGGGGGGAACAGGATCCGGGTGCCTGGTGGTCGGCGGTCGTCAGCGCGGTTCGGGCGCTGCGCGCCGGGGATCTCGCCGAGATCGTGGCGATCGGGGTCGACGGTCACGGGCCGACGATGGTCGCCGTCGACGCGCGCGGCGAGGCGACGCGCCCGGCGATCACATTCCTCGACTCGCGGGCTTCGGCCGAGGCCGCCGAGCTGGCGGCGGCGACCGGCGTGCAGGGCTGGTCGCTCGGGGGCCTCCCCTCGGCGCTCTGGGTCGAGCGGCACCAACCGGCGGTCGCGGCGGCCACCTGCTGGTATCTCACGACCTGGGAGTGGCTTGCCTTCCGGCTCACGGGCGTTGCCGACGGTCCACTCGTTCCCGGCCAGGTCGTCCCGGATGCCGCGCGCGTCGCGGCGGCGGGCGTGCCGCGCGACCGGATCCCGCCGCCGTCCGCGATGGGGACTGTCGTCGGCGGTCTGACCGGCGCATCCGCCGACGCGCTTGGGCTCCGGGACGGCATCCCCGTCGCCAGTGGCACGGTTGACGCGTTCGCGAGCTACCTCGGCGCGGGCCTGCGGGAGCCGGGCGACGCCTACGATCCGGGCGGATCGGCGGGCGGGTTCGGCGTCTACTGGGACCGTCCCCTCGAAATTCCCGGGGGCTTCGTCACGCCGGCCCCGCTCGCCGGGCGCTACAGCGTCGGTGGCGCGATGGCCGCGACCGGCCGGGCGCTCGACTGGTATCGCGACGACGTCCTGGGCGACACGATCTCGACTGACGCACTCCTGGCCGAGGCGGCCGTCACACCGCCCGGAGCGGACGGCCTCGTCTTTCTTCCGTACCTCGCCGGCGAGCGCTCGCCGATCTGGGATCCCGAGGCGCGCGGCGTGCTCGCCGGGCTGACTCTCGGTCACGGCCGCGGCCACATCGCCCGTGCGATCGTCGAGGCTTCCGCACTCGCGATCCGGCACGTCGCGGCGCCGATGCTGGCGACCGGCGTCACCGTCACCGCCATGCGAGTCTGCGGCGGGCCTGCTCGCAGTCCCTTCTGGAACGGCATCAAGGCGGATGTGACCGGCTTCACGGTCCTCGTCCCCGAGGTGCTCGAAACCGGTGTCCTCGGCTCGGCGATCATCGCCGCGGTCGGGATCGGTGCGCACCGCGATCTCCCCGTGGCAATGCAGGCGATGACCCGGATCAGCGCGCGGATCGAGCCGCGGACCGAGCTGGCTCCGACCTACGACCGGCTCTATGCGGCGTACACCGCCCTCTATCCGGCAACCGCTCCGATCCTCCGGAAGCTCGACGAGGTCGAGGCATGAGCGGGCCGGGCAGCATCAGACTCCACGACCTCTCGTTCGGCTTTCCCAGCAGGAATGGTGGAACGCTCCCGGTCCTCGACGGGATCGATCTCGAGGTCCCCGGTGGCTCGATCGTTGCGCTCATCGGCCCGAACGGGTGTGGCAAGTCGACGCTCCTCCGCGTCATCGCCGGCCTCCTGCCGCCGGCCTCGGGCGAAGCCCTCCTCGACGATCGACCGATCGCCGGTCCGGATCCGCGGATCGGGCTCGTCTTCCAGGAGCCACGGCTCCTCCCGTGGCGTTCGGCCGCCGCGAACATCACCTACCCGCTCGAGCTCGCCCGCTGGTCGCCCACTCGCCGCGCGGAACGACTCGCCGCCCTCACCGAGCTCGTCGGCCTCGACCCGGCGGTCGCCACCGCACGCCCGGCCGAGCTCTCAGGTGGGACCCGCCAGCGGGTCGCGCTCGCCCGAGCGCTGGCCCTGGAACCCGCCGTCCTGCTCCTCGACGAGCCGTTCAGCGCGCTCGATGCCTTGAGCCGCGAACGGTTCGATCTCGAGCTGCTGCGGCTCTGGGAGCGCGCCGCGACCACGATCGTGATGGTTACCCACAGCATCCCCGAGGCGATCATGATCGCCGACCGGGTGGTGGTCCTCTCGCCGCGGCCCGGCCGGGTCGTCGCCGACATCGAGGTCGAGCTGCCCCGGCCACGAACGATCGACGATCTCGACGATGCCGCCGTCTCGCGCACCGCCCGCCTCATCCGGGCGCATCTTGGCGATCCCGACGTGGCGCCCGGCAGCGACCAGGCCACCCTCACGCCCGCGTCGGTGCTTGCATGACGCGAACGACCTGGCTTCCGATCGGCGGCGCGTTCGTCAGCTTCATCGTGGTCTGGAAGCTCGTGGTCGTGCTCAGCGGCCTCCCACCATTCATCCTGCCCGCGCCCGAGACGGTCGCCCAGCGCTTCGTCGGGGCGTGGTTCGATGGCACGATATGGCCGCATTTCTCGACCACGATGGTCGAAATCGCGCTCGGGTTCGCGGTCGGCGTCGTGCTCGCGCTCGCCGTCGGCTACGGGCTCGCCCGGAGCGACCTCTTCGAAAAACTCGCCTCGCCGTACCTCGTCGCCGCCCAGGCCGTCCCTGTGCTCGTGCTCGCTCCATTGCTCGTGCTGTGGTTCGGCAACGGGCTGCTGAGCAAGGTCGTGATCTGCGCGCTCATCGTGTTCTTCCCGGTCGCGATCGCGACGATGGTCGGCTTCCGCTCGGTGGATGCGCGGTTGCTCGAGCTCGGCCGGAGCCTTCGCGCCACCCGCCGGCAGGTCCTGATGACGCTCGAGATCCCGGCCGCCCTGCCAAACATCTTCGGCGGGATGCGGGTCGGCGTGACGCTCGCCGTGGTCGGCGCGATCGTCGGCGAATGGGCCGGCGCCAGTAGCGGGCTGGCGGTTCTCATCAATCTCGCGCGGGCGTCGCTCTTCGACATCCCGCTCATGTTCGCGACGCTCGTGACCATCGCCCTCGTCGGGATCGCGCTCTACCTCGTCGTCGTGATCGCCGAGCGCCGCCTCGTCGGTGCCCGTTGAACGCATCCATCGAAGCAGGTCTTCCCAGTCATTCGGAGGTTCCCGTGTCGTCAGGGCGTCCCAATTGCCACCTCGCCACCCTCGCCGCGGCGCTCGTCGCCGTCCTCGTCGCCGGGTGCGCCGGCAACGGCGCGTCCGTCCCGCCATCCAACCCGGGAGGCACGGCCGGTGCAAGCGGCTCTCCCGCGGCAAGCGTGACGCCGACCAGGCTCGTCGTCGGGCTCGGTTACATCCCGAGCGTCCAGTTCGCGCAGTTCTACCTCGCCCAGCAGAAGGGCTACTACGCCGACGCCGGGTTGACGATCGAATTCCAGCAGAAGGCCGACTCCGACCTAATCCTGCTGGTCGGCGCCGGGACGATCGATGTCGGGATCGGGGACGGGACGAGCGTCATCCCGGCGGCCAGCAACAAGGTCCCGGTCGAATACATCGCCACCCTCTACGGCAAGTTCCCGAACGTCGTGTTCGCCAAGGCGTCCTCCGGGATCAGGACCGCAGCCGATCTCAAGGGCAAGAAGATTGGCACGCCGGGTCGCTACGGCTCCGGCTGGATCATGCTCCAGGCCCTGCTCGGGTCGGCCGGCCTGACGACGACCGACGTCCAGATCGTTGAATATCCCGACTACACGCAGCGCGCCGCCGTCGAGCAGGGTGCCGTCGACGCGGCGACCGGGTTCTCGAACAACGAACCGGTCCAGATGCAGCTCGGTGGCACGACGCCAGTCAGCCTGACCATCGACGCGATCACGCCGCTCCCGGGTCCCGGGCTGATCGCCGCCACGAAGACGCTCGACGCCAAGCACGATGCCATCGCGGCATTCGTCGCGGCCACGCTTCAGGCGATGGCCGAGATCGAGGCGGATCCGGCAGTTGGGCTCGATGCGGCGATCACGGCCGTCCCCGAGCTGGCGTCGCAGCGCGATGCGCAGGCCGCGATCCTGGCTGCGACGATCGCAACGTGGGGCGGGCCGGCGCAGCAGGCGCACGGGCTGGGCGCGATCGATCCGGCCAGCTGGACCGCGTCGATCGCCTACCTCAAGACGCTCGGTCTGCTCAAGGGCGACGTCACGACGGATCAGATGGTTCGCACGGACCTGCTCCCCGCGGGCGACTGAGGGCGCCGACGGCCGAACGGCGGGGGACCGCTCGTGGGCGGAAAGGCACAAGATCGGTTAAAATTCGTGGTCTTCCCGCCCGCGCCCAGCGTGCCCGAGGAATCCCGAGACCGCGCAGGAGTCCGTGTGAACAGTCGCCCACCCGTCAAGTCCACGACGACCGTTGAGCCGTTCAAGCACGTCATCGACGAGTACAAGCACCAGGCGCAGACGATCACCTGCACCTGTGGCTGGCACGGCAGCTCGGCCACACTCGATCGCGGCGGGTCAGAGTGGACCGCCCACCTCTTCGAGGTTCGCGGGAAGAAGCGGTAGTCGCGGAGCGACACAACACCCGACGACCCCGATCATACGATCGGGGTCGCATCGCGTCCGGCGCCAGGATGCCCTGCTAGCCTGTCGCGATGACCGAGCTGCCCGGCCCTCTGCCCTCGTCGCCGCCATTCGCGATTCGGGCGCGATTGCTGACGCCGTTGGGTGCGGGGGGTATCCAGCACGAGGTTGATGGGCTTGTCGCGGTGGATGCGGCCGGGCGGCTGACCTATTGCGGGTCGTCTGCCGAGGCCGGGCCAGAGCTGACCGCCACGGCGACCGACCTTCGACCATGGGTCGTCATGCCGGGCATGGTCGACTTGCACGCGCACCTGCCGCAGGTGCCGAATGCCGGCGTCGGGTACGGGCTCGATCTGCTGCGCTGGCTCGACCGGCTCACCTTTCCGACCGAGCGCTCGTGGTCCGACCCCGAGGTCGCCGCCCGGCTCGCCCCGGCCATCTTCGAAGCATTTGCCGCCGCCGGCACGACGACGGTGATGGCGTACGGCGTCGTCTACGAAGCCGCCATGGACGCCGCCTTCCGGGCGGCCGAGGCGCACGGCATCCGGGCCATCCTCGGCAAGGTGATGATGGATCGCGGGACGTACGACTCGGTCATCGAGCCATCGACCATCCTCGAGCGGTCGCTCCGTGAGTCGGCGGACCTCATCGGGCGCTGGCACGGTGCCGACGCGGGTCGGCTCGGCTACGTGGTGACGCCGCGCTTTGCGATCTCCTGCTCGGCCGACATGCTGCGCGAGTCGGCGGCCCTCGCCATCGCGACCGGCGCCTGGTGGCAGACGCATCTCGCCGAGGATCCGCGCGAGGTTGCGGACGTCCGGCGCTCGTTCCCGGAGGCCCTCGATTACGTCGACGTCTACGACCGCGCCGGGGGGTTGGGCGAGCGCACCGTCCTCGCCCACGCGATCCATCTCTCGGATCGTGAGATCGGCCGGCTCGTCGAGACCGGGACACGGATCGCGCACTGTCCGGCCTCGAATTTCTTCCTCGGTGCCGGCGTCATGCCACTCGCCCGCTATCTCGCGGCGGGGATCGCCGTCGGGCTCGGCTCCGATGTCGCGGGCGGCCCGGAGCTGTCGATCCTTGCCGCCATGCGGGCTGGAGCGGAGGCCCAGATCGCCCGCCGTTCGCTGACGGCCGACCCGGGCGCCCTTCTCGATCCGCTCGATTGGCTCCGGATTGGGACGCTGGACGGAGCCCGTGCGCTCGGCTTGGCCGATGTCATCGGCTCGCTCGAGGCTGGCAAGGAGGCCGATCTGATCGCGATTGACCCGGCGTTCGTCGCGTCGTTGCCCGGCGCCTTGGCCGACGAGGACCCGACCTACCTCATGAGCCGGCTCATCTTCCGCGCCCATCCCGAGATGGTTCGCGCCGCCTGGGTTCGTGGCCGGCGGCTTGCCGGACCCGGCGCATAAGGGTTTTCATCCTCAGGTCGCTCTCGACCGGCACCTACGCTGGCGAGGCGAACCTCCGTCGAGCGCCGTCGCGCGGGACCCAGCCCCGCCCGTCTTGGCCCGAGGCCCCGCAAGAAGGGCCCGTCGTGGCACGGAGAAATGCGATCGAAGCCGCCCTCGAGGAATGGCGCGCGGCCGTGCGACTCGAGGCCGCGGCCGTCGCCGGCGTGGCTCGGGACGGCCTGACCCGCCAGGTCGAGACCCACCGGACCGAGTTCCAGCGGTTGTCGGCAAAACACATGGTCGAATGGATCGCCAAGCTCCAGGAAGCCGAGAACCGTCGTTCGCACGCAACGCCATCGACCCCGCCGTTCCACGAGGCGGCCCGCGAGACCGAGACGATTGCCGCCGAGATCTGGGAGGCCGCCCGCCAGAGCGACGAGGACACGCCGCAGACGGCGGCGAACCAGCTGACCGCCAGGCGACACCCGACGCCCGAGGTGGCCTGAGCCCTCGGTTCGGCGCGTGGCGGGTCGGGTATCGTTCGGCCATGACCGAGCACGCCGACCTGCTCATCACCGGCGGCACCATCGTCGATGGCACGGGCGCCCCGAGACGTCCCGGCTGGGTCGCCGTGGTCGATGGCCGGATCCAACTGGGTGGCTCGGACAGTCCGGTCCCCGAGCACGCCGGCCGGCGGATCGACGCCGCCGGCAAGGTCGTGGCCCCCGGCTTCATCGACCTCCACAGTCATGGTGGGCTGATGATCCTGGCCGACGGCCGGCACGAGCCCAAGGTCCGCCAGGGCGTCACGACCGAGCTTGTCGGGGTCGACGGCAACGGCTTCGCGCCGTTCACGAGCCGAGAGGAGCTCGAGGCGTTCGTCACCCTCGACTCGGGAGCGGATGGCCGGCCCGACCTCGACTACGACTGGACGAGCGTTGCGAGCTACTTGTCCCGCTACGACGGTACGGTCAGCCTCAACGTCGCCACGTTGATCGGCAACTCCCAGCTGCGGATCAGCGCCCTCGGCTGGGACGACGTGCCGGCCGACGCCAGCGCTCTGAATCGGATGCGCGGGTTGCTGGGTGACGGGATGGCCGAGGGCGCCTTCGGGCTGTCCTCCGGGCTCGATTACCCGCCGGGCGGCTTCGCGACGACCGAGGAGCTGGCCGCGCTCACCGCCGAGACGGGCCGGCACGGCGGCTTCTACCACACCCACGTCCGCTATCCGCTCGGCGACCGCTATCTCGACCCCTTCCGCGAAGCGATCGAGATCGGACGCCGCGCCGCCG